>NZ_JAKFZM010000021.1:0-84927 GCF_021654205.1 Leisingera sp. MMG026
CAACGGGAGCGGAGCATGAAATATGCTCCAGTGACGGGCGGGAGAGCCGGTTCTGCACGCAATAGGATGGTCAGCGCAGCGCGCGGGTCCAGCGGTGCAGGATGTCTTTGCCGAGGGGACGGGTTTCAACCAGCTCAAACCGCGGCGCTTCCTTCAGCCGGCCGATGCCGAGCGCACCGATCGACGGCAGACCCTCGGCACCAATCCCCAGACCAGCAGTGAAGCCGATCAGCTCATCCACCAGATCAAACGCCAGCAGCGAGGCTGCCAGCGCGCTGCCGCCTTCGCAGAACACCCGCGTCAGCCCCGCCTGCCCCAGCTGCTGCAGCACATCCGCCGCGTCCAGCTGTACCCCGTGCGACGCACAGGGGATCAGATTGGCACCCAGCCCTTCCCAGGCCTGAATGCGCTCATGATCAGCGCCGTGGCCATGGCAGAGCCAGACCGGCACGTCTTTGGCTGTGCGGGCCAGCTGACCCATCAGCGGCAAGTCCAGATGGCGCGAGATCACCACTCGCACAGGCTGGTGCTCCACCCCCAGATCGCGCACGGTCAGCGAGGGATCATCAGCCCGCGCAGTCCCGCCGCCCACCATCACCGCATCATGGCGCGCGCGCATCGCGTGCACGGCGCGGCGGGCCTCCGGTCCTGTGATCCATTTGCTTTGGCCCGATCCGGTGGCAATGCGCCCGTCGAAACTGGCGGCCAGCTTCAGGGTCACCAGCGGGCGGCCCTGCTCAGTCTTCAGAAAGAAACCAGCATGATCCCGCGCTGCCTGTGCCCCCCATATTCCGGTGGCCACCTCAATGCCCGCATTGCGCAGCATCTGAAATCCATGCCCTGACACCCGCGGATCGCTGTCCTCGATCGCGGCAACAACCCGCGCCACACCGGCGTCAATCAGCGCCTGCGCGCAAGGCGGCGTTTCGCCGTGATGGGCGCAAGGTTCCAGCGTCACATAAGCCGTGGCGCCGCGCGCCGCCCCGCCGGCCTGCGCCAGCGCTTCGGTTTCTGCATGAGGGCGGCCGCCCGGCCTGGTCCAGCCGCGGCCCAAAACGCGGCCGCCCTGCACGATAACACAGCCCACTGCCGGGTTGGGCCAGCAATTGCCCTGCCCGCGCCGTCCCAGGGACAGCGCCAGCGCCATGAAACGGTGATCAGCGTCCATTATTCTTCCGGTGCAATTGGCGGGCGCAGCTCGTGAACAAAATCCTCGAAATCATCCGCCGCCTGGAAATTTTTGTAAACGCTGGCAAAGCGCACGTAAGCCACGGTGTCGATCCGGGCCAGCGCCTCCATCACGATTTCGCCGATTTTCTTCGACCCGATATCAGTCTCGCCCATGCTTTCCAGCCGCCGCACGATACCGGAGATCATCTGATCAATGCGTTCGGGTTCTATCGGGCGTTTCTGCATCGAAATGCGGATCGAGCGTTCCAGCTTGTCGCGGTCGAAATCCTCGCGCTTGCCGCTGGTTTTGATCACCACAAGATCGCGCAGCTGCACCCGTTCGTAGGTGGTGAAACGGCCGCCGCAGGCCGGGCAGAACCGGCGCCGCCGGATCGAAACATGATCTTCGGCGGGGCGTGAATCCTTGACCTGAGTGTCGATATTTCCGCAAAATGGGCAGCGCATCCGCCTGCTCCCTCAATCCTGTCAGCCTATTGTTTGTGCCGGTGTTTGCCCGGTTATCCACAACTATAGGCTACCCTCCAGAATTTGGGTAGTGGTGATTTATGGCCGCTAGATAAAGAGGTTCAGGCCAGATGCGCGGCCACATGCCGCTGGTGCGGACGATCGCGGTGTTCAAACAGGTAGATCCCCTGCCAGGTGCCCAGCACCAGTACTCCGCGGCTGACAGGGACCGACAGGCTGATTGGCATCATCGCCGCTTTGATATGGGCGGGCATGTCGTCCGGCCCCTCATAGGTGTGGCGCAGATAGGCCATTGCGGGATCGGAGGAAGGCGGCACCAGGCGCGAAAAGAAGGCCCGAAGGTCGGTCTGCACCTCGGGGTCGGCATTTTCCTGGATCAGCAGCGAGCAGGACGTGTGCCGGACAAACAGGGTCAGCAGCCCATCCTGCAGGCCGGACCCGGAAACCCAGGCCTGCACGTCACGGGTGAACTCATAAAGGCCCTGCCCGCGCGTCGGAATGGTGAACTCATGCATCATGCAGATCTTTTCGCTGAACACAGCCCGGCCGGCAACAGTGTCAGCCGGTGAAGCTGGAAATCAAGGCAACCAGCGGTCCCGCCCGGGCAGCCGGTCATAACAATAGGTTTGCGCAGCCGACACATGCAGATTGTCACCTGCCTCGCGCACATTCAGCGACAGGCTGGAGGACCGGTCAGGAACACCAGGCGGCAGGCCAAAGGCAAATTGCACCGCTTTGCGCCCCGGCCGGTTGACCGAAGGCCCGACCCCGCGCCAGACATAGATCCGCTGGTTCACCGGCGCCCGCAGCTGGCGGATCGCAAAATCACCGATACCGCACCAATAATCCTGCGCGCCGGTCCCGACCCGGGCCACCACTTCCCAGACGCCTTCGGACACTGGCAGCACCTCGTGGCGGT
The DNA here is from genome assembly GCF_021654205.1 of Leisingera sp. MMG026. Classification (NCBI taxonomy): domain Bacteria; kingdom Pseudomonadati; phylum Pseudomonadota; class Alphaproteobacteria; order Rhodobacterales; family Roseobacteraceae; genus Leisingera; species Leisingera sp. MMG026. The sequence continues at coordinate 2,576 of NZ_JAKFZM010000021.1, forward strand.
TAATCGCCCGCCAGGCAGCGCTTGCTTCAGGCAATAGGAGAAGCGCCCCGGTCAGACCGGCAATGGCTGCAATGCGTATGGTCATCTAGTTCTCCTTGTTTCAACTGCCGCCAGGTATCAGGCAGGCCCTAGCTCAGGGTCGCCCCGGCAGCCTGTCGCAATAACCAAAAGCCCGCCGCAAACTCATGCTTTGGCCTGCCTTCAGGCTATTGATATTGCCACGGCTTGCCGCCGGCGCCAAACCCGCATTCAGGGTGAACTGAACCGCTGATACGCGGTTTGTTGTCTCGCTTGCCCCCAACCCGCGGGTGATAAACAGATCCGCCTTCCACGGCGCTCCTAGGTTCCGCTGAGCATGATCAGCTGCAGCACACCAGAAGAATGCACCGGCTGAGATTTTCGGCACTACCTCAAAGACATCCTGCGATACTGCATTGATATGCGCCGCCCTGCGGTCATTCCAGGCCGCGGCCGGCTCTGGCTGTAAAAACGGCAGAGCAGTGGCGAGAGACAGGACAGATATCCAGATTTTCATGTCGGACCCCTTTCAGTTTTGGTGCGCCGCCCGGCAACCAGGCAGATACCGAGAAGTGTAAGGAGAATTGAAACACAAACGACTCACACTGCTGTGCGGTCGCTATTGCAAGTCACGCCCTGGCTCCTTCACACCGTTCTCAAGGCCATCTGCATTTGAGAAAACTCCGCTTTGTCAGCTCCCTAGCCGCAGCACGGCAGGGACAAGCAAGAGCTACGATTGTAGCTGGAACGTTACTCCGACGTAAACGTAGCCGGGGCTCTCTCCGGGCAGCAGCTCACGCTAGATGACACTGTGTTGCGAAGCATGTTGCAGAAGAACTGGCCTCCCATTGCTACAAGCGGATTGCGCAGCTACTGGAGCGACCGGCACCAGAACACCGCCAATTGCCACCATACAACATCACATCCGCGCGAGTTCAGATGCTTCGGATCCACTACAACGCCGGTTCATTCACGCAATAGCCATATCCCTGCTGCACTGACATGCTTTCTCCGGGGCGAAAACCCAGCGACAGCCAGCCTGTCTTGGGTTCGACACCGCTGCGCTTCGGGTAGAGCGTGAACTGCACCGAGGACCGGCGCCCGGTGGTGACGCTGACATCCCGGCCCCGCACCACGTAAAACCGGTCCATCCAGCCAGCGCCCAGCTCGCGGCGGGCGTATTCGGCAGCTGCGCACCAGTAATCCCAGGTGCCGCCCGATCCGCGCGGCACCACCTCATAGACCGTGTCATTGACCGGCAGCACCCGCACACCGCGGTTGGTTAAGAAGGCATCCGCAGCTGCGGGGATGGAAGAAAGACAAGCCAGGCCTGCTGCGCAAAGGAGGTTTTTCATTCGGAAATATCCCTGTGTTCGCTTCAACATAGGGATGTGCCGCAGCGGCTCCAATAGACCGGCAGCACCTTTGTAACGACCTCTCGCAGATGTGTGAACGCCCGGCTTAGGCGCGGGGCGGGAATGGAATGATCTCTGCGCTGTCCCGCTGATGACTCAGCACGCCTTCAAGAATGGCAAGCGCTGCAGCATTCGGCACGGTGCCAGTGTCAGGGTGGAACTTTTCGCGCGCCTGCCGGCGCAGCATATCCTTGGTCCCGGCTCCATCCATTTGCTTAAGCGCATCCCCCTGATCCGCCAAAACCTCGACCATGAACTGGTTGGCAGTCACCAGATCATTCAACGATTGAAGCTTTGCAGTCAGCGCCAGCAGTGCCGTGTTCATATTGGTATGTGCAGACATTTTCTTCCCCCCGGAAGGCCAATGGGCAACAGCACCGATTTTAAGGGGGGATGCCGCGCCGGGCAATGACAGGGTTAGCAAATGGTTAACGCCTGAGGTCCAGCTCGGGCAGCACCAGAAACCCGCTGTAACGTACCAGCAGACCGATGCGCGGCAGGCTGGCAGAGATGTCAAATCCCAAGTGCCCCTCCGGCGTCTCAAATTCGGCAGCGGCGCTTTGCGGGCAAAGGGCCTGGGGCAGCGGCAGGCCGAACAGCCGGGCCCTCTCCACCGAGACCACCATTGCGCCTTGCTGGACCGAGACGGCCAGGTCCAGCTCGACCATGCCGAAACGTTCCACCGCCCTGCCTGTTTGCGGATCGTAGCGCAGGTGCGAGCGGGTCAGGAATTTGCCGAAACTGCGCCGCCAGACATGGCCCTTGCCCTGCGGCGCGACGTCCAGCCGGAACCGGGTTTCTGCCATCGGCGGCGGAAACCCTGCAAGCGCCGCCAGCAGTCGCGCCCAGCGGTTGCCGCCCTCAACCTTGACCATGCCGTGGCTGCGTTGCGGCGGTTGCGCATGGAACCGCAGCAGGACCGGCGGCACCTCCAGGTCTTGCGCCGCGATAATGTCGCCAAAGGCATCCCTCATAGCTCAAAGCCTCCGTCGGCAAACCGGGCGCGAACCTCTGGGCCAGGGATCAGGCACGTATCAAAGCGGCCGAACAGCCGGTACCGGTTGCGGGCGACACTGAAGTAGAGCGCGTCCTTCAGCCGTCCCGGCAGGAACCGGCAGACAGACAAGGCCGGCCAAGGCAAGGGCAGCGCCCGCATTGCGGCGGCAAAGGCATCCAGCCGCTGATAGGTGCGGCCATCCACAATCACCAGATTGGTCTCGAAGGCATCCGTCGGCAGGCCATGCTGGCGGTAGAGCTGTTGCCCCAGCGGCGACTGCGCGGTGGCAAAGCGGAACCGTTCGGCCCGGTCATGGCGCAGCATGAAGCGGAAGAAGCCCGAGCACAGCACGCATTCGCCGTCGAAGACGATGAGGTCTGTGCTCTCTTCCTTCTTTCTCATTCAAGTCATGCCCCAATATTGGTCAGCGTTCGGGGAAAATGTTGGCGTCAGGCCCAAACACCACATCATCGCCGGAAGCATACAAAAAACATCGTCTGCGATTACCATCATTTTCTTCGCATTTACTAAGCGCAACCTGTTCAGCCTCGCGCATGGTCAAGCGCCCCGACGCATAAGCCCAAGCTCCGTTCCGGCTGAGCGCCAGCGCCTTACTCCGTCTGGCCGCAGAATAGCGGGACACCACGTCCCTGCCCCGCAAATCAGCAACAAACGGAATAGTCTCAGGACTTACGGTCCCGGCATAGACCAAGGAAGGACTTGCCTGCCAATCCGGTATGTTCTGCCCCTTTGCGATGGCCATGCCGCAAGCCTGACCCGCCGCGTGCTCGCACTTTTGCAATACAGCACGGGTTATTGTCGACGACAGCTTGTTGCCGCTGCAGCGGGACGCCCAATGCCCGTTCGGCGACACGGCCACCATATAGGTCTGCTTGCAGCGGACCCGTTCATAATCCCTTTGAATACTGGCGCTGGCGACATCCGATAGGAAGGGGATCTGAAAGAAATCGGGAACGTCTGCCCGCGCGGAATGAGCACTGGCCACCAGCGCAACTAACACGAATCTAAGCAACATCTTCTGAATTCCCCAAACTAATCTGTTGGGTAGGTTACAGGTCAATCAGGCAAGAAAAAGGCGCCCCGCGGGGCGCCCTTTGATTACTGATCCAGGAAGCTGCGCAGTTTGCGGCTGCGGCTGGGGTGCTTCAATTTCCTGAGCGCTTTCGCTTCGATCTGGCGGATCCGTTCGCGGGTCACGCTGAACTGCTGGCCGACCTCCTCCAGCGTGTGGTCGGTGTTCATGCCGATGCCGAAGCGCATCCGCAGAACCCGTTCCTCGCGCGGGGTGAGCGACGCCAGCACCCGGGTGGTGGTTTCCTTGAGGTTTTCCTGAATGGCGCTGTCCAAGGGCAGCACAGCATTCTTGTCCTCGATGAAATCACCCAGCTGGCTGTCTTCCTCGTCCCCGATCGGGGTTTCAAGGCTGATCGGCTCCTTGGCGATCTTCATCACCTTGCGGACCTTCTCCAGCGGCATCTGCAGCTTTTCCGCCAGCTCTTCCGGGGTCGGCTCGCGGCCGATCTCATGCAGCATCTGGCGGCCGGTGCGGACCAGCTTGTTGATGGTCTCGATCATGTGGACCGGGATCCGGATGGTGCGGGCCTGATCCGCGATCGAGCGGGTGATGGCCTGACGGATCCACCAGGTCGCATAGGTCGAGAATTTGTAGCCGCGGCGGTATTCGAATTTGTCCACCGCCTTCATCAAACCGATGTTGCCTTCCTGGATCAGGTCCAGGAACTGCAGGCCGCGGTTGGTGTATTTCTTGGCGATCGAGATCACCAGGCGCAGGTTCGCCTCGACCATTTCCTTCTTGGCCTGGCGGGCTTCTTTCTCACCCTTTTGCACCTGCTGCACGATGCGGCGGAATTCTGAGATATCCAGACCGACATACTGGCCGACCTGGGCCATGTCGGCGCGCAGTTCTTCGACCTTGTCGGTAGAGCGTTCGATGAACATCTGCCAGCCGCGGCCGGGCTTGCCGCCCATGTCGGTCAGCCAGTTCGGGTCCAGCTCGCGGCCGCGGTAGGCATCAATGAACTCGCGGCGGTTGATGCGGGCCTGGTCGGCCAGCTTGACCATCGCGCTGTCAATCTGCATCACCCGGCGGTTGATGCCGTAAAGCTGGTCAATCAGCGCCTCGATCCGGTTGTTGTGCAGATGCAGCCCGTTCACCAGTTCGACGATTTCCGAGCGCAGCGCCTGATAGGTCGCCTCGTCCTGCGTGCTGAAGGAGCCGTCCTCGTTCAGGGTTGCCGAGATCCGGCTGTCCTGCATTTCGGACAGCTGCGCAAAGTCGGTCGAGATCCGCTCCAGCGTGACCAGAACACGGTCCTTGAGCGCGGCCTCCATCGCGGCCAGCGACATGTTGGCCTGTTCATCCTCGTCATCGTCGTCATCGCTGGCAATCGGGTTGCCGTCGGCGTCCAGCTCGGGACCTTCGTCTTTAACCGGCTTGGCCGCAGCCACAGCGGATGTATCGACGACCGGCGCTTCCTCCTCGCCGTCTTCGTCCAATTGGTTGCCAAAGGTGGCCTCCAGGTCGATGACGTCGCGCAGCAGGATGTCCTCGGACAGCAGTTCGTCGTGCCAGATGGTGATCGCCTGGAAGGTCAGCGGGCTTTCGCACAGCCCCAGGATCATTGTATTGCGGCCGGCTTCGATCCGCTTGGCGATGGCAATCTCGCCTTCACGGCTCAGCAGCTCAACCGAGCCCATCTCGCGCAGGTACATGCGCACCGGATCATCGGTGCGGTCCAGCTTTTCAGCCTGGGCGCCGGCCAGCGCAACCTCGCGCGGGCCTTCGGTGGTCACAAGGTCGGTGGTGCCCTTGTTCTCTTCTTCTTCGGCCTCTTCGTCCTCGATGATGTTGATGCCCATTTCGCTGAGCATCGACATCACGTCTTCGATCTGTTCCGAACTGACCTGATCCGGCGGCAGAACCTGATTGAGCTGATCGTAGGTGATGTAGCCTTTCTCGCGGGCCTCCGCGATCATCTTCTTGACCTGAGTCTGGCTCATGTCGAGTGAGATTTCGGCGTCCTGATCATCAGGTTTGCGGTCGTCGGTGTCTTTGGCGGCCATTCATTGCTCCTACTCAGGGGCTGCGGGGCGATTCGGGTCGCGCGAATCATTAGCGCGATTCTCTGATTCGTCACCCCGTTTACCCAATTTTCCTGTGCTCTTCCTTAGCAAAACGCAGAATCAGGCAATCTGTGTCATTTACCGGAAAAGCCGATCCGATCCAAAAGGGCGCCGAACGCGTCGCGCTCATCCCGGCTGAGCCGCGCGCCGTTCTCGCCCACATCATACTGCGCCTGGTCCTCATTCTCGCTGCGCACTGCCTTGTTCTTGGCCTCGGCTGCCTGCCGCAACCGCCAGGTCAGCGCCTCATCTGCAAGGCCGTCCAGATCCTCTTCGGCCTCTGCCAGTTCCGCGTCCAGCCCGCGCCGCGCCTCCAGCTTTGCCAGCTCCTCGGCCAGGGTCATGCTGGCCAGTTCGGTGTCGCCGGGTTTGCGCAGGCAGGGGGTGATTGCGACATGGCGAAGGCCAAAGAGGTTTTCAAGGGCATGAGGTCCCAAAGACCAGTCGATTTCCTCGCGCAGACGCTCCGGCGCGCTGATGCCAAAGCGCAGCACCATATCCCGCAGCACCGCCAGATCCGGATCGGCGCATTGCAGGCGCTCAAGGCTGGTCTCGAATTCGGGGATCACAGCCGGGGTGGTGATTGCCGTGGCCAGGATCACCGCTTCGCGCATGGCGGCAAAAAACTCGTCTTCGGCACCTGCCACCAGCGAGGCACGGGTGGTTGCGCGCGGCTGCGGAATCGGGCCAAAGCCCTTGCCGGGTTTCCACGGCGGACGGCTGCCATCGCGAAAGCCGCCGCTGCGGGATCCGCGCTGCTGGAAACCGCCGTCGTCGCCGTCGCGATTACTGCGGTTGCCGCGAAACAGCTGCCAGCGCATCTCCTTGACGTCTTCGCCGTAATGCTTGCGGATCGAAGGGTCGCGGATCAGCTTGATCTTCTCGCGCAAGGATTTGTCCAGCGACGCCTTGCGTTCGGGGCTGTCGAAGACTTTGCCCTCGGTCTCGCGCTGCCACAGCAGTTTGACCATCGGCATCGCCTGATCCAGCACCGCCTGCACCGCCTCGGGGCCCTTACTGCGGATCAGGTCGTCGGGGTCCTTGCCTTCGGGCATGATGGCAAAGCGCAGGGATTTCCCGGCCTCCAGCAAGGGCAGCGCCAGATCAATCAGCCGCATGGCGGCGCGGATGCCCGCCTTGTCGCCGTCCAGCGCGATGATCGGTTCATCCGACATCCGCCACAGCATCTGCAGCTGATTTTCGGTGATCGCAGTGCCCAGCGGCGCCACCGAGGACTGAAACCCGCCTTCGGCCAGCGCAATCACATCCATATAGCCCTCAGCCACGACCAGCGAGGACCCCCTCCCCGAAGCCGCCCGCGCAGGCCCGTGGTTATACAGGCTGCGGCCCTTGTCGAACAGCTCGGTCTCGGGCGAGTTCAGGTATTTGGCGTTGTCATTGGGGTCCATCGCCCGGCCGCCAAAGGCAATTGCGCGGCCGCGCGCATCGCGGATCGGGAACATGATCCGGTTGCGGAAAGTGTCATAAGGCTTGCCGCCCTTGTTCGAGGGTTTGGCCAGCCCGGCGCCGATGATCAGATCCTCGGGCACGTTCTTGCCACGCAACCCGTCCCACAAGGCCTGCCAGCCATCAGGGGCAAAGCCGATTTCCCAGCGGTCCAGCGCCTGCGCCGTCAGCCCGCGGCGCTGCAGATAAGAGCGGGCGTCATGGGCAGCGTTGGTTTTCAGCTGCAAGCGGAAGAACTGTACCGCCTGCTCCATCACTTCGGCCAGCAGTGCCCTGCGGTCCTGCTTTTCCTGCGCGCGCGGGTCGCGCTTGGGCATTTCCATGCCAGCCTCTTGCGCCAGGATCTCCACCGCCTCCATGAAACCGACGTTCTCGGTCTCCTGGATGAATTTCAGCGCGTCGCCTTTGGCGTGGCAGCCGAAGCAGTAATAGAACCCCTTGCGGTCCTCTACATGGAAGGATGCGGTTTTCTCATGGTGAAAGGGGCACGGGCTCCAATAGTCACCCTTGCCCGGCTGCGACTTGCGCTGATCCCACATGACCTTGCGCCCGACAACATCAGAGATACTGACTCGGGTGCGCAATTCATCCAGAAAGCCGGGCGGCAGGGACATATCAGTTCGACTTCAGCTGTTTCTGCATCGCCTGGATCTGATCCCAGTTCTGCAGGCACTGTTCCTCGAAGGCCGCACCAAGATCAACGTCGCGCAGGTCGCGCCGTTTCATCGCATAGACATGGTTCGTCAGCTGCGGGATCGCCTTGGAATAGGTCTCAGGCCAGTCCGGTTCGCTGTTCAGCACCGCCTGCTCCACCTCTTCCTGTTTCACCCGGTCCAGCCGCGCCTGCTGCACCGCGGCCATGACTTGGCCCTGGTACTTGCAGCTTTGTTCTTTGGTTTCAGAAGCATAGGCCGGAGCCGCCAGTAGGGCGGCTGCTAGGGCGATGCGGATCATAGATGCGCTCCGGGAATCAGTTGGTGATCCCCAAAGGTTACCCCCGCGCCGCGACAGCTTCCATCGCTGTTTTCAAATCATGCACAAGCGTTTTCGCCATCGAGCGGAACACCATGATCTGAAACGCCTGCGGCCCAGTGCGGGTCACCGAGGCCATCATGTGCTTCAGCTCGGTCCGTGCAGTATGGCCGCGCTTGAACACCTGGCTCCGCAGATCAACCGGCACCAGCCGCGCCAGCACGTCCTCAGCGCCAGCGCCTTCCAGCCGCACCACGGCCCAGGCGTCGCTCTGATCCGTCAGCGCGGCGTGCTTGGCCAGCTTGGCATCCGGCGCAAGCCCCATCAGCAATGCCATGCCCCGCCCGAACCAGACCGCGCGGCTGCCGGCCTTGCCGGTTGCACGGTTTACCGCCGGGAAGGCCATGCCATGGGCCGTTTCCAGCGCTTTGCTCAGCGCCTCCTGCTGGCCCTTGAACGGGGCCACGGTCCACATCGCACCGGGATGTTCCTCGGTCAGACTCATGCCGCCGATGGTTGCCGGAACCAGTCCTTCACAGGGGCTTTTTGCAATCAGTTCAGCCACGGGCACGCCCTCCTTCGGGGTCAAAGAACACAGGCGGCACAACCTCGCACAGGGTATCAACGCCGCGCATGTGGTCAACCAGACGCACGGTTTCGCCGATCCGCTCCGGTCCTTCTTTCAGAAAGGCCAGGCCAATCGGGCACCCCAGCGCCGGCGAATAACCGGCCGAGGTCACGTAACCCTGATCATAGATCCGCTCGACCGGGTCGCCCGGCGTGAACAGATGGGCCCCGGCAGTGATCTCCTTAGCCGCGCCAACCGGCTTCAGGCCCACAAGGCGCATCCGGTCCTCGGCCATCAGCCCCTCGCGGGTGGACATCGGCTTGCCCAGAAAATCCTTCTTCCTGGACATCATCCCCTGCAGCCCCAGGTCAAAGGCGGTCACTGTGCCATTGATCTCGGCATGGGTGATCAGACCCTTTTCGATCCGCAGCACGTTCAGCGCTTCCATCCCATAGGCACCGCCGCCCATCGCCTCGGCCCGCTTCAGCAGCTCGCGGAACAGGCTTTCACCATAACGCGCAGGAACGGCCACCTCATAGGCATGCTCGCCCGAGAAAGAGATCCGGAACAGCCGCCCCTTGACGCCCAGCATGGTCGCCTCGCCGCAGCTCATGAAAGGCCAGGTTTCGCCGTTGACCTCCTCGTCCAGCAGCCCGTTCAGCAGCTCCTGCGACTTGGGGCCTGCTACGGCAAACTGCGCCCATTGCTCGGTCACCGAGGTGAACCGCACGTCCCAATCCGGGCAGAGCGCCTGGGAAACAAACTCCATATGCGCCATCACCTGCCCCGCCGCGGCGGTTGTGGTGGTCATCACATAGTGGTTCTCGCCCAGCCGCGCGGTGGTGCCGTCATCCATGACAAAGCCGTCTTCGCGCAGCATCAGCCCATAGCGGACCTTGCCAACCTTCAGCGTGCTGAAGGTGTTGGTATAAAGATGATCAAGGAACTTGCCTGCATCGGCGCCCTGAATGTCGACCTTGCCCAGGGTGGAGACATCGCAAATGCCCACCGCATTGCGCACGCACGTCACTTCCCGGTCGCAGGACTGGCGCCAATTGGTCTCCCCCGGCTTCGGATAATAGGCGGCGCGGTACCACAGCCCGACCTCCAGCTGATGCGCGCCGCGGGTGTCGCTCTCGCCGTGCGACGTCAGGAAGCGCTGCGGCTTAAAGCCCTCATCCGTGGCCCCTGCCCCGATGGCACCAATGGCCACCGGCACAAACGGCGGCCGGAAGGTGGTGGTGCCGGTCTCGGGGATCGTCCGCCCCGTCGCATCCGCCAGCACCGCCAGCGCTGCAACGTTTGAGTTCTTGCCCTGATCGGTTGCCATCCCTTGGGTGGTGTAGCGCTTCATATGCTCGACCGAGCGGAAATTCTCGACCGCTGCCTGCTTTACATCCTTGACGGTGACGTCGTTCTGGAAATCAAGCCAGGCGCGGCCCTTGCCCGGCACCGCCCAGAGCGCCGCAATACGGTAAGGATCATCCTCCGCATCCGGCAGATCACCGGCAGCGGGTTTCAGGCCCAGCGCTTCCAGTACCTTAGCCGCAGCATCCGCGCCTTCGCGCAGCGCGCCTGCGGTGGAGAACGTACCGTTACAGGCGCCCGCCGTAACCATCCCCGGCACGGCGCCCTCTGCGGGAACAAAGGCCAGCGCATCGCGTTTCCAAACGGGGCGGCTGTTCAAGTGGCAGGTCAGATGCACCGACGGGTTCCAGCCGCCGGACATCGCCAGGCAGTCGGTCTGGATCTTCTCCTCGCCCTTGACCGAGCGCACAGTGATGCTGTCCACCCGATGCCGTCCGGCGGAACCGCAAACCTGCGCGCCCTTGATCACCTGATACGGGCCGCTGTCCGGCGCCTCATGGCGGCTGTCGATCACCGCCGCGATGTGGACGCCTGCATCATGCAGGTCGCGTGCGGTGCGGTGCGCCTGATCGTTGTTGGCAAAGACGGTGACCCGCTCCCCCGGCGCCACGCCCCAGCGGTTCAGATAGGCGCGCACGGCGCCCGCCATCATGATGCCAGGCCGGTCATTGTTGCGGAACGCCACGGGACGCTCGATCGCGCCTGCCGCCAGCACCGCATGTTTGGCCGCGATCCGCCAGAAGCATTCGCGCGGCAGGTGGCTGCCTTTCAGCGAATGGCGCCGCGGCAAATGGTGCGAAACCCGCTCCAGCGCGCCATAAGTGCCCTGATCATAGGCGCCGGTGACAGCAGTGCGGGTCATCAGCCGCACATTGTCCATCGCCTCAAGCTCAGCCAGCACGTCCGCGGCCCACTCATGGCCCGGCTTGCCGCTGACGTCTTCGCGTTCCGCCAAAAGACGCCCGCCCATGCGGCTGTCTTCCTCTGCCAGAATCACATCGGCCCCGGCCCGGCCCGCAGTCAGCGCCGCCATCAGCCCGGCAGGACCCGAACCGATCACCAGCACATCGCAAAAGGCAAAGGCTTTCTCATACCGGTCCTGATCCGCCTCGCCCGACAGCGCACCAAGCCCTGCCGCATTGCGGATCATCGGCTCATAGAGCTTTTCCCAGAACGCAGCCGGCCACATGAAAGTCTTGTAATAGAACCCTGCAGTAAAAAACGGCGCCGCCAGGTCATTGACCGCCATCACGTCACGTTCGACCGAGGGCCAGCAGTTCTGACTGCGCGCCTCCAGCCCCTCGAATATTTCTTGCTGGGTCGCGCGGACGTTCGGATCCTGCTGGCCGCCGGTGCCGGTGGTCACCAGTGCGTTCGGCTCTTCGCTGCCCGCGGTCAGCACCCCGCGCGGACGGTGGTATTTGAACGACCGCGCCATCAGATGCACATCATTGGCCAGCAAGGCAGCGGCCAGGGTGTCCCCTTCCAGCCCCATCAGGTGGCGGCCATTAAATGAGAACGTAACCGGCTTCGCACCCTGGTTCAGCCCCTTGCCTGGAAGTCTCATGCCTTACCTCCCAGCCCGGCCTCGGACGCCAGCTGCACCGCCAGAATCTCATGGGTCGACGTATTGCGAGTTACCTTCAGCCAGGAATTGCAGCCCATCTCGTGATACCACAGCTCATCCAGCGGCCCCGCCGGGTTTTGCCGCAGGTTCACATACTCGTGCCAGGCATCCAGACCAGCGCCTTCAGCCGGGCGCACTACTGCTGCACCTTTGTAATAGAATTCGCGGCGGTCCCTTTCGCCGCAGAGCGGACAGGCAATCCTCATGACCAGCGCCCTTTCATCTTTCTGAAAAAACTCCCGCCGGAGGCAAACCCGGCGCATTCAAAACGCTTAGTGCAAGTTATGCTGCGCACCGGTCCCCTCCTCATCCATCAGGCCATGACCGCTGCGGAAACGGTCGAGCTTCAGTTTGGTTGCTGCCCCATGCGGGCGGTCCGTGGCGATCAGATGGGCATAGACATGGCCTGACGCCGGCGTCGCCTTAAAGCCGCCGTAACACCAGCCGCAATTCAGATAGAGGCCGTCAACCGGCGAATGATCGATAATGGGCGAGCCATCCGGCGTCATATCCATAATGCCGCCCCAGCTGCGCAAGAGCCGCGCCTTGCTGACCGCCGGCACCATCGCCACAAAGCTCTCCATCGTGTGCTCCACCATCGGCAGGTTCCCCCGCGCGGCGTAAGAGCTGTAGAAATCCAGGTAGCTGCCAAACACCAGCCCGCCCTTATCCGACTGGCTGATGTAGAGATGCCCTTCGGCAAAGGTGATCACATGATCCACGATGGGTTTCAGCCCTTCGGAAACAAAGGCCTGCAGCACGTGGCTTTCAATCGGCAGGGTCAGACCCGCCATCGCCGCCACCTGGCCGGAGCGCCCCGCAGCGGCCAGCGCCACCTTCTTGGCCCGGATCGGTCCGCGTGCAGTCTGCACGCCAACAACCTTGCCGTTCTCCACGTCGATGCCGGTGACTTCGCAGTTCTGGATCAGATCCACCCCGCGCATATCGGCACCGCGGGCATACCCCCAGGCCACCGCGTCATGGCGCGCAGTGCCCGCCCGGCGCTGCATCAGCCCGCCCATGATCGGGAAGCGGTTGCTGTCAAAATTCAGGAACGGCGCCAGCGCGCGCACCTGTTCGCGGCTCAGGATCTCAGCATCGTCACCCTGGTTGATGATCGCGTTGCCCCGCCGCACTGCGGCGTCGCGCTGACCGTCATTGTGGTAGAGATTGAGGATGCCGCGCTGCGACATCATCGCGTTGTAATTCAGGTCCTGCTCCATCCCTTCCCACAGTTTCAGCGAGTGGGAATAAAACTCGGAATTGCCCGGCAGGTAGTAGTTGGCGCGCACGATTGTGGTGTTGCGCCCCACATTGCCGCCGCCGAGATAACCCTTTTCCAGCACTGCAACATTGGTAATGCCGTGTTCTTTGGCCAGGTAATAGGCGGTCGCCAGACCGTGGCCGCCGCCGCCGATGATCACCACGTCATATTCAGACTTGGGCGCGGGGTCGCGCCAGTGCGGCGTCCAGCCCTTGTTTCCGGTGAGCCCCTCTTTGAGCACACGCCATCCCGAAAACCGCATGTCGTCCCTCCCCGTCAAATCACTTCCGGTGCCCGGAAAAAAGGTGACCCGGACCCTGGCGGCATTGCTACCCGCTTTCGCCTGCTGCTCCTAGCCCCAAGGATTAATTTGCGGCAGTCCAGCCCGGCTTTGCTGCAAAACACACGAACTAACCACATGTGTCTAGTGGTAATTGCGACAGGTCGTGACGTATTCCGGTTCACTAGCGAATAAAAACGGGGCGGAGAGTTTTCCCTCCGCCCCGGCTGTAATCAAAGTGCCCGCTGGCTGGTCAGAGACCCTTGGCGTGATAACTTTTGGCGACCTTGTCGATCGACACCAGATAGGCGGCAGTACGAAGGTCGGTGACATCGTCCCGGCTGTGCCAGACCTCACGCATCGACTGGTAGGCCACCCGCATAGTGTCATCGAGGCCCGAGCGCACAAGTTCCAGCTCACCCGCGCCCTTAAGGTACTTGTCCTTGAAATTCGGCGACATCGACCAGGTATTGCCCATCACGTCGTCCAGACGCTGCAGCTCGTCGATCACCAGCTGGTGGCGCGCCTCTTCCTGGCGGCGCTGCATGCGTCCGAAACGGATGTGGGACAGGTTCTTCACCCATTCGAAGTATGACACCGTCACACCGCCCGCGTTGGCATACATGTCGGGAATGATCACGGTGCCCTTCTTGCGCAGAATGTCATCCGCACCGGCAGTCACCGGACCGTTTGCAGCCTCGATGATCAGCGGCGCCTTCACGCGTTCGGCGTTGGACAGGTTGATCACCCCCTCCAGCGCCGCCGGGATCAGGATGTCGCAGTCTTCTTCCAGCAGCAGCGCGCCGTCTTCCACATACTGGGCATCCGGGTAGCCAGCCACGCCGCCATGCTTGATGATCCAATTGCGCACCGCCTCGACGTCCAGGCCACCGGGGTTCGACAATCCGCCGTCCCGTTCGATGATGCCGGTGATCCGCGAACCATCTTCCTCGGACAGGAATTTGGCCGCGTGATAGCCCACGTTGCCAAGCCCCTGAACAATGACCCGCTTGCCATCCAGCTTGCCGCTCAGGCCAGCTGCTGCCTTGTCTTCCTCGTAACGGAAGAATTCCTGCAGCGCATATTGCACGCCGCGGCCCGTGGCCTCGACCCGGCCCGAGATGCCGCCGGCATTCAGCGGCTTGCCGGTGACACAAGCCTTGGCGTTGATGTCGGTGGTGTTCATGCGCGCATACTGGTCCGCAATCCAGGCCATCTCACGCTCGCCGGTGCCCATGTCGGGCGCTGGAACGTTCTGAGAGGGATGGATCAGGTCGCGCTTGGCCAGTTCATAGGCAAAGCGGCGGGTGATCAATTCCAGTTCGTGCTCTTCATATTCGCGCGGATCAATGCAAAGCCCGCCCTTGGAGCCGCCGAACGGCGCCTCCACCAGGGCGCATTTATAGGTCATCAGCGCCGCCAGCGCTTCGACCTCGTCCTGATTAACACCGGTGGCATAACGGATGCCGCCCTTGACGGGCTCCATATGTTCGGAATGGACCGAGCGGTAGCCGGTGAATGTATGCATGGCGCCACGCAGGCGCACCCCGAACCGCACCGTATAGGTCGCGTTGCAGACCCGGATCTTTTCCTCCAGCCCCGGCGGCAAATCCATCAGGGACACGGCCCGGTTAAACATCAGGTCCACGCTCTCGCGGAAGCTCGGCTCTGTGCGGCTGCTCATCTAAAATCTTCTCCGTGCTCAAACATCGACTCGATGCCGATGATGCCTTCACTCTATGCAGAGAAGATTAAGGAGTGCGACCTTTTTGACCATTCCCTGCCAAAAAGATTCGCATTTTAGCGAAAGACTCACGATTCGCCGCTTGCCCGGAACCATTGTGCCGCAGACTGCAACAACTCCGCAGGATACCCGGCAATTGAAACCCCAAATCACTACAATCACATGTTTTTCGGCGCAAACCCGCCCCAATTCCGCCACGTTCGGCAGCCATTAATTATGTGTAAATTCCGCGTCTAGAGCCGGGCTGATCTGTTCAAGAACCGGCGGGGGGGTGTTTAAATGCATAGACGTCACAAGGGGTCCAAAGCGCTGAGCAGCCCGCTCATGCAGCGGTGTCTGGCCGGTGCTCAAGCCTACCTGCGGGAAGAAGATGGTGTTCTGGCCAAACCGATGATCGGTACTTTCCTGGCTATGGTTGCGGTGGGCGGAATTGGCGTGGACCTGATGCGGATGGAACGCGACCGCACCATGCTGCAGTACACGCTTGACCGGGCGGCACTGGCAGCGGCGGACCTGGATCAAGAGAAGTTACCTGATGCAGTCGTGCTGGACTATCTCTCGAAATCCGGTCTTCAGGAGTACTATCAGGCACCCTGGTGGGAAGCCGGCTTGGGTTTCAAGAAAGTGCAGGCCACGATCGACACAACCTTTCCCACCCACATGCTGGGTTTCGCCGGTGTCGATGAAATGCCGCTATATGCCACCTCCCGAGCTGAAGAGAGCATCGACGGTCTGGAAATTTCACTGGTACTGGACGTATCCGGTTCGATGACCCGTAACAGCCGCCTGACCAATCTGCAGGCTGCGGCCAAGGATTTCATCGACACCATGGTGGCAAACACCACCGATGGCAAAATGTCGATCTCAATCGTGCCTTACGCCACCCAAGTTTCGGTCCCGGAAAACCTGATCGGCCAATACGCTTTGGACGAGTTGCACGACTATTCGTATTGCGTGAACTTTGATGGCTCGGATTTCAGCACAACCAGCCTGTCCACCACCGCACCGCTGGAGCAAACAATGCATTTCTCGCCCTGGTCCAGCAATGACCGGCGCGATAACGGCGATTTCGTTCAATCCCCTGTCTGCGTTGCCGCTTCGGATAGCTCACGGGCGATCCTTCCCTTTCAGAAGGATGCCGCAGCTCTCAAAACCTTCATCGATGGTCTTTGGGGTGGCGGCAACACCTCCATCGACATTGGGATGAAATGGGGTACGACCCTGCTGGATCCTTCAGCCCGGCCCGCGATAAACGCCCTGACCGCCGGTCCGGATGCGTCTATTCCAAGTGATTTTTCAACCCGTCCCTCGGAATACACAGACTCGGATACCGTCAAAGTGATCGTGCTGATGACAGATGGCCAGAACACCTCGCAGTACTATGTCGAAAGCGACCATCGCGAGGGCGACTCCTACGTCTGGTATACGGAAACGAGTCCCGGCAGTGGCGTTTACTCAACACTCAGGCCATCGACCGGCAGCTATTACTGGCACAATGGCGGCGGCTGGCAGGACCATCCGTTCGGTGCCGGGAACGACACAGTCTGCACCAACTCTTATAATGGCTACTGTTATGGTTACACAACCGAAAGCGGCACGCCGGTCCGGCTCTCCTATTCCGATTTGTTCGCGCAGACGCCGCTCAAATATCTGTACAAATATATCTACGCCGACTGGATGGGCACATCTTCCGCCCGCAGCGAGTGGTATTACGGCGTTTACGACTCCTACGGCAACTCGGAAAAGAACACCCGCACCCGCAGCATCTGCGAAGCCGCCAAAGATCAGGGCATCATCGTCTACACAATCGGCTTTGAGGCGCCCAGCAACGGGGTGGCGGTGCTGCAGGACTGCGCCAGCTCCGACTCCCATTATTTTGACGTGCAAGGCCTGGAGATCGCCGATGCCTTTTCCTCGATCGCTACCTCGATCCGCCAATTGAGGCTGACCCAATGATCCGCTGCATCACACAAAAACTGCGCCGGTTCAGGGCACACGACGATGGCAACGCCTCTGTTGAGTTCGCCATCGTCATCCCCGCCTTCCTGCTGGCACTGATGTCGACCGTGGAGCTGGGGCTGATCAATCTGCGCCACTCGCAGCTGGAACGCGCCCTGGACCTGACTGTGCGTGACATTCGCCTGAACACCGGCGCCAATAAAGACCACGCGCAAATCCGCGACGAAATCTGCGAACTTTCCGGGTTCATAGACGACTGCGCGTCATCTCTGAAGCTTGAAATGGTGCGAGCCGACCCGTTCAATTGGACAGGGATTGATCCAGATCCGGATTGCATCAACCGGATCGAAGAAGTGAACCCAGACGTAACCTTCGAACATGGGCAATCCAATGAGCTGATGCTGATCCGTGCCTGCATGAAGTTTAAGCCCATCCTGCCAACCTGGGGATTGGGACAAAGCCTATCCAAGGATGATGACGGCCGGATCAGCCTGACCGCCGCATCCGCATTTGTTCAGGAACCGAGGTGAGCCATGCTGACTGCCCTGATACCGAAATTTTCCGGCCAAGCCCTGCCCCGCAATCTGCGCATCTTCCGCTGCAGAACCGAGGGGAGCGTATCGGTCGAATTCGCACTCTATACCCCCCTGTTATTGGCCCTGTTTGCCTCCATCTACACGTTCTTTGACGCCTTCCGCCGCGACAGTGTCAATCTCAAAGCTGCTTACACCATCTCAGACCTGATCTCGCGTGAAACAACGGCGATCAACGACGACTATATCGACAGCATGTACGAAATGGCGCAACTCCTGATCCGGCAGGATTCACAGCTTGGCCTTCGGGTATCGGTGGTTCGCTGGGACGACGATGACGCCAAATACTATGTAGATTGGTCCGAAGTCCGCGGCACGTCCGATATCACATGGACTGACACCACCATCAACACTGTCGCCGGTAAACTTCCGGACATGCCGGATCAGGAACGGGTCATTCTGGTGGAGACCTTCAACGAGATGGAGCCTGCCTTCAATGTCGGCCTGCCGACGCTGAACCTGGACAATTTCATCTTCACCCGCCCGCGTTTTGCCCCGCTTGTCGTTTTCGAAGGCAGCGCTACCGGTTCCGGCAGCCACAATGATGGCGGTGAAAGTACCGACTGAGCCAGAAGCGCGGCCTTATTGGCCGCGCTGCGCCATCATCGCCGCCAGGATTTCCGACATCGCCTTGCCTTGCGATCCCGGCGTTACCCCGCCAATGCCGATCCGGCGGCCCGACCGCCACCACAGCCCGGGCATCCAGATCCTGGAGCCTTGCGCACCGGTCCGGATCAAAAACCCGTTGGACGGCTTAAAGGCAAAAAAGCCGCGGTCGATGGCTTTGATATCTTCAACCTTGGCAATCAGCTGGCCATTTGAACAGCGCAGCTCCTCTGCTGTCAGCTCGATCCGGTGCACGGTTGCCTGCCACATCCGCACCGCCAGCCACAGTGCCGCTGCGCCAACCGCCAGCAGAAACACCAGCCATGCCGGAGACGGCGGCGCCGCGAAGGCGACATAAAGCAGCAGGCAGCCGGTCAATCCCAGCATCGCCGTGCCCATGATCCGCCGCCCGCCGGAGGCTTCTATTGTGGCCAGGACCTCGTTGTTCATCCGCTGCTCCCCTTGCTGCTGCGCCGGGCATAAACCGGATTTACCAAAGAAAACAGCCCCCGCCGAAGCAGGGGCTGGATGCGGCCGTGCAAGCGGGGAAACTTATTCCGCAGCAGCGCGGCGCACGACCACCTCATAGCCCGGCTCTTCCGGTTCGTCGTCAATCAATTCCTGCGGGAAACCCGGCGCGGTGACGGAGAGGCCGGTGGCCTCTTCCAGACGCTCGATCATCCGGTCGGACTGCGCCCGCTCGCCATAACGGCGCTGGCCGTCCTTCATCATCTCGATCATCAGCGGCGACAGCTCCAGCGGCACATTGCTGCGGTCCGCCAGGGTCTGGAACAGGCCGATGTCCTTCATCACCAGATCCATGGTGAAATTCACATTGCGTGATCCGGACAGGATCAGCTGGCTTTCGGTCTCATGCGCAAAAGAGGTGCCCGACGACATCGAAATCGCCTCAAACGTCATGCCCAGATCCATGCCGCTGGCCTTCATCACCGTCAGCGCCTCGCAGACCGCCAGCATGTTGATATTGGCCAGATAGTTGGTCATCACTTTCAGAACCGACGAATTGCCGACCTCGCCCACGTGCAGAATGCGGCGCCCCATGGTTGTCAGGATCGGCAGAATACGGTCGAACGTCGCGCGCTCGCAGCCCGCATAGATCGATATATTACCGGTGTCTGCCCGATGGCAGCCGCCGGACACAGGGCAGTCGACCGGCTGACCGCCGCGTTCGGCAATCAAGGCGCCCAAGCGCTTTACCTCAGCCACATCGGTGGTGGACATTTCCATCCAGACCTTGCCTGGCTGCACATGCGGCAGCATCTCGGTGACCACCGCATCGGATGCCGCAGGGCTTGGCAGGCAGGTGATGACCGCATCGCAATCCTGCATCATTTGCGCCGGGCTGCCGCCTGCTTTGGCACCGCGCGCCACAAAGGACTGCACCAGATCCGCATCCAGATCGTGCACGGTCACGTCCAGACCGTTGCGCACCAGGCTGCCGGCCAGTTTGCCGCCAACGTTGCCAAGGCCGATAAAGCCGACTTTCATGTCCGTCGCCATGTCGAATGTCTCCTCCCGGGGTATGTCTTTGCGATATGGCTAGCTTGACCTCCGCCAAAATTAAAACGAATAATAAAACGGTCTGACCCCAGGAAAATTTGCAACACTAATGTCCGACCTGCCCAATCTCGTCTGGCTGCGCGCGTTTGAGGCCGCCGCTCGTCTGAAGAGCTTCACCGCTGCGGCAGAGGAACTGGGGCTGACCCAGGCCGCCGTCAGCCATCAGGTGCGCAGCCTGGAGAAAAGCTTTGGCATCACTTTTTTTATCCGCCGGTCGCGCCATCTGGAACTGACAGAGCTGGGCCATGCCTATTACCCTTCGGTGGCGCAGGCGCTGACCGACATCGCGTATTCCACCCGCGGGCTGCTGGGGCATGCGCAGACCCGCACGGTGACGATACGGGCACCGGTCTCGACTGCTGTCCTATGGGTGGCGCCGCGGCTGGGGGTGTTCCACGCCGCCAATCCGCATATCCGCATCCGGCTTATCTCTGCCGTCTGGGCCGACAGCACCCAGGACGAGGACGTAGATATCGACCTGCGGCTCGGGCCATCCGGCTGGTTCGGCCGCCGTGCGCATCTGCTTTCAGCTGAGACCGTGATCCCCGTGGCGCAGCCGCAGCTGGCCGGACGGATGCGGTCCGTGGACCAGCTGTTCGACCAGACGCTGATCCATATCCATGGCTATCAGGACCATTGGCTGCGGCTGTCCGAACAAGAAGGCGTGCCGCTGAAGGACCGCACCGCGCCGCTCTATGTGGACACCTCTTTGGCAGCGATAGAAATGACGGCCTCTGGTGCTGGTGTGGCCATGCTGATGCGCCGCTATGCCGAACTGCCGCTGTCGCAGGGCCGGCTGGCACGGGTTCTTGGTGCAGAAATCCCCATGGGTCAGGGCCACTACCTGATGCCCGCCGCCGGAGAGGCCCCGAACAGCGCCGAAGTATCCCTGGCACGCGATTGGATTGTATCGCTGTTCGGCTGAACAGCGATGGCCCCTTGCCCGGCCTTGGCGCCTGCGGCGCCGCACCCCGTTGGGCCGGGCAGCCCTGCGGGCTGGAGCGCTCCGTTCGCACACGCACAGAAGCCGTGTTTCAACGCCCGTTTTCCAGCGGCACCGCACAGCCTATCTTGCCGTCAGTCAATAAAACCCAGGAGACAGGCAGATGTCCCTTAGACCGATACTCGAAACCCGTCCGGCACAGCCCCATACCGAGGGCGCCGGCGTGAAACTGCACCGCGCCTTCGGATTTCAGGATCCGTCGGAGCTGGACCCGTTCCTGCTGTTCGACGATTTCCGCAATGAAAACCCCGAAGACTATCTGCGCGGCTTCCCCTGGCATCCGCACCGGGGCATCGAGACCATAACTTATGTGCTGTCCGGCACGGTCGAACATGGCGACTCGCTGGGAAATGCGGGCACCCTGGGTGCAGGCGACGTGCAGTGGATGACCGCCGGCTCTGGCATCCTGCATCAGGAGATGCCATCGGGCAACGCGCAAGGCCAGATGCATGGTTTCCAGCTTTGGGGCAACCTGCCTGCCAGCGAGAAAATGACCGCGCCGCGTTATCAGGATGTGAGCGGCACCGAGATCCCTGAAATCATCGAAGACGACGGCACACGGGTGAAAGTGATTGTCGGAGATTTCTGGGGCAAGCGCGGCCCGGTGGACGGTATTGCCGCCGATCCGCAGTATCTGGATGTGTTTATTCCGGCGGGTGTGAAAAAGACTCTGCCGATCGACACTTACCGCCGCGCCTTTGCCTATGTGTTCGAAGGCCAGGCGGCTTTTGCTGACGCTTCAGCGCCGCAAGGGGTGCTGCTGGAAAAAGAAGTGGCAGGCGAAGAGGTCAACATCCGCGACCTGTCCGGCGACCGTACCCTGATCCGCTTTGGCACCGGCGATGAGATCACCGTCCAGGCGGGCCCCGAGGGCGTGCGTTTCCTGCTGATCTCCGGCGCGCCGATCCACGAGCCGGTAGCCTGGCACGGGCCCATCGTGATGAATACCCAGGCAGAGCTGCAACAGGCCTTCCGCGACCTGCGCAACGGGACATTTATAAAGCCCGCGCACTGATCGGGAAAACCGGTGCCCACTTTTCCCTGTGCGCGGCGCAGGCCCGCGCACTGACCCGGAAAACCGCTGCCCGCTATTCCCTGTGCGCGGCGCAGGCCCGCGCACAGGGAAAACCGCGTCCGCCAAAACGGACGCGGTATGCTATACTCCCTGCGCCAATAAGCGTTGGGGGGGAGTGATGATTATCCGGGTGTTCCGTGCCACCGTCCGCGAGGGCAGGATCGAGGACTTCAAGGCCTTTCTGACCGGCAGCGCCATTCCGCATGTGCGCCGCCAGCCGGGGCTGGTCTCGGTCACCGCCGGGCTGCCGCGGCCGGACTCGCCTGCCACCTTCTGCGTCGTCATGGTCTGGGAGAGCATCGAGGCGCTGCAGGCCTTTGCAGGCGAGAACTGG
Organism: Leisingera sp. MMG026; assembly: GCF_021654205.1. Taxonomy (NCBI): domain Bacteria; kingdom Pseudomonadati; phylum Pseudomonadota; class Alphaproteobacteria; order Rhodobacterales; family Roseobacteraceae; genus Leisingera; species Leisingera sp. MMG026. Next base: position 24,612 of record NZ_JAKFZM010000021.1, read on the forward strand.
GAGCAGCCGCATGTGCTGCCGGAGGAAGACCCGATGGTGCTAAGCCGCCAGATCGACCATTACGATATGATCGGGCTGTTGAGCTGACAGACCTGCCGCAGTCAGCCGCCGGCACGCCAGCTGTAAACAGTTTCGGTGCCCGACGGCCCGGGTGTGAAACCGGCTTTTTCCAGCACCCTGGCCGAGGCCGCGTTCTGCTGCATGACCCCGCCGCTGATCGTCACGCCACTGCCGCGGAAATGAGCCTGCAAGCCCCCAAGCAGCTCGCTGGCCAGCCCTTGGCCCCAGGCAGCTTCGGCAAACAGATAGCCAAGGTTCCGGATGGCTGCGCCTTTGTCAGGAAAGGAAAAAATAACCAGCCCGATACCCTGCCCCGCAGTTTCGCGCAGGGCAATCACCTCGGCTTGCTGCGAGACCGCCTCCAGAAACGCCCGGCGGGCGCCATCGTCTTCTGGGGTCTGAAACCCGGAGGGCAGCCATTGCACCACTTTCGGCGCAAAGAGCTCCGCCATTTCGGCATCAGTCAGATTCCGCCATGGCACCGCCCGCAGACGGCTGGTTTGCAGATCCAGCAAGCTCATGCGCTGACCGCTTTTTGCACCATGCCCCAATAGACCTTCTCTACCTCATCCAGCGTCAGGCGACCCTCGGAACGGTACCATGTGTTGACCCCGTTCAGCATCGCAATCACCGCCAGTGTGGCGATTTTGGTATCGGGAATACGGAACACACGCTGCTCCACCCCCTCTTTCAGGATCGCCTCCACGCCGTTCTCATAATCCCGGCGCAGCGATTCGAGGGCGGAGAAATTTTCCTCCGTCAGGTTGCGCAGCTCCATATAGGCGATGAACACCGCATCCGGGCGCTCCAGGTGAAAGCGGATGTGAAAGCCGGTAAAGGCCCGCAGCCGCTCTGCCGCGCCCGCGGCCCGCGGCACCGCGTCCCAGGCCGCCTGCAGTTCCACCATATGTCCTTGCATCAGGTTGAACAGCAGGCTTTGCTTGTCCGGTGTGTAGTTATACAGCGCCCCGGCCTGCACCCCCACCTCCTTGGCGATCTGACGCATTGAGACGGCGGCATAGCCATGCTGCGCAAACAGCCGCAATGCGGCCTCGCGGATTTTGGGTCCGGTGATATCGGAATGGGAGCCTTGGGTACGTGCCATACCCGGACCGTAACTGAACACGCGTTCAGAAAAAAGAGAGAGAATGCCCGAAAGAGGTCCTGTTCCTGAACCCGGCGGCCCGGCCAGGCCAATCCCGGCACATGCAGGCGGGAAAGCAATTGTACGGCGGCCCCGGACACCTTAGAACCTCCAGGATAAAACACAGGATTTCGTACAATGCAGGTTTGGGTCCGGATTACATGTCTTCTGGCTTTGACGGCGGCAGCCGCCTGCACCCGCGTGCCCGAGCTGGAGGACCGGCTGACCCCGGATCTGCGCGGCGCAGGCTATCCGGAACTGCTGCCGCTGGATGACGCGCTGGAACCGCTCGACCCGCCGCAGCAGGCCGGCGCAGACCTGCAGGATGAGCTTGACGCCCGCAGCGCCCGGCTGAAACGCCGCGCCGAGGCGGTGAAAAACGCCGGATCCTAGGCCGTTCCCGGCTTTCCCTTCCGCATGTGCCGCAGGCAGGCGGCAGCAGCGTTGCACGCCCGCGCCGAACCCGCTAAGGCGGGGCCTGAGCATTTCGGAACAAAGGACCTCCAGCTATGACAGAACCGCTTCGTCTTGGGATTGCAGGTTTGGGCACGGTTGGCATCGGCGTGGTGAAGATCATCCGCCGCCATGCTGCGCTGCTGGAGGCACGGACCGGACGCCCCGTTGTGATCACCGCGGTGTCTGCCCGCGACGCCAATAAGGACCGTGGTGTATCGCTTAAGGATTACGCTTGGGAAACCGACCCGGTGGCGCTGGCCGTGCGCGACGACGTGGATGTGTTTGTCGAGCTGATGGGCGGCCATGAAGGCGCCGCCAAAGCCGCAACCGAGGCCGCACTTGCCGCGGGCAAGGATGTGGTCACCGCCAACAAGGCGCTGCTGGCGATCCATGGCCAGGCGCTGGCCGAACAGGCCGAGACCGCAGGCCGGGTGATCCGGTTCGAGGCTGCAGTGGCCGGCGGCATCCCGGTGATCAAATCGCTGACCGAAGGTCTGGCCGGCAATGAGATTACCCGCGTCATGGGCGTGATGAACGGCACCTGCAACTTTATCCTTACCCAGATGCAGGCCACCGGCCAGGGCTACAATGCCCTGTTTGAGGAATGCGGCCGTCTCGGCTATCTGGAGGCCGATCCGAACCTGGACGTGGGCGGCATCGACGCAGGCCACAAGCTGGCGCTGCTGTCCTCGATCGCATTCGGCACCAAGCCCGCCTTTGACGACGTGCAGCTGGAAGGCATCCAGCGCATCCAGCTGGAAGACATCCACGCCGCCGCCGACATGGGCTACCGCATCAAACTGCTGGGTGTGGCGCAACGCACCGCCCGCGGCCTGGAACAGCGCATGTCGCCCTGCCTGGTGCCTGCGAATTCCCCGCTCGGCCAGCTGGAAGGCGGCACCAATATGGTGGTGATCGAGGGTGATTCCATCGAACAAGTGGTGCTGCGCGGCCCCGGTGCCGGCGAAGGTCCGACGGCCAGCGCAGTGATGGGCGATGTCCTGGACCTGGCCCGCGGCCTGCGGATTGCAACCTTTGGCCAGCCCGCCGAAACACTGCAGGAAGTGCCCGCCGCCCAGACCGGCCTGCCCGCACCGTTCTATCTGCGCATGGGGCTGCTGGACAAACCCGGCGCGCTGGCCAAAGTTGCCGCAGTGCTGGGCGATGCCGGGGTTTCCATCGACCGGATGCGCCAGTACGGCCATTCCGAACCAACCGCACCGGTGCTGATTGTCACCCACAAATGCACCCGCGCCGCGCTGGATGCGGCACTGGACGGCCTCACCGCCACCGATGTGGTCGACGGCACCCCGGTTGCGCTGCGCATTGAAGAGGTTTGAGCGTCGCGATAGACCGGAAATCGGCGGTTTTGGTCCCTGCGGCTGGATTTTCCTGCCGCAGTGAACGCTATCGCCCCTTGCGAGCCTGCCCTGCCCCGCGCTATTCGGCTTTAAACGCCCAATTCACATCTGACCCGTTGAGACAGGATTTCCGGTATGACATCGAACACTTCTGACGCGCCTTTTCATGACCGCATGCTGTCGCTGGGCCTCGCCCGCGTTGCCGAGCAGGCCGCGCTGGCCTCTGCCTCGCTGATCGGCCGCGGCGACGAGAAGGCTGCCGACCAGGCGGCTGTGAACGCCATGCGCGAGCAGCTGAACCTGCTGGACATCGCCGGCGTCGTGGTGATCGGCGAAGGTGAACGCGACGAGGCGCCGATGCTGTACATCGGCGAAGAAGTCGGCTCCGGCAACGGCCCCGGCGTCGACATCGCGCTGGACCCGCTGGAAGGCACCACGCTGACCGCCAAAGACATGCCGAACGCGCTGACGGTGATTGCCATGGGCCCGCGCGGCTCGATGCTGCACGCACCGGACACCTATATGGACAAACTGGCAATCGGCCCGGGCTATGAAGACGGCGTTGTGTCTCTGGATATGTCCCCGCGCGAACGGGTTGAGGCGCTGGCCGCGGCCAAGGGCTGCGCACCCTCCGACATCACCGTCTGCATTCTGGAACGCCCGCGCCATGAAGCGATGATCGCCGAGGTGCGCGAAACCGGCGCTTCGATCCGCCTGATCACCGACGGCGATGTGGCCGGCGTCATGCATTGCGCCGAATCTGAGATTACCGGCATCGACATGTATATGGGCCAGGGCGGCGCGCCTGAGGGCGTGCTGGCAGCCGCGGCATTGAAATGCATGGGCGGCCAGATTTTCGGCCGCCTCCTGTTCCGCAATGACGACGAAAAGGGCCGCGCGGCCAAGGCGGGCATCACCGACCTGGACCGCGTCTATACCCGCGACGAGATGGTCACCCAGGACGTGATCTTTGCCGCCACCGGCGTCACCGGCGGCTCGCTGCTGCCCAGCATCAAGCGCACACCGGGCTGGGTTGAGACCACCACCCTCTTGATGCGCTCAAAGACCGGTTCGGTGCGGCGCATGTCCTACCGCACGCCGCTGGCGCCGCATCAGGGCTGAGCGTTGCGCTTGGTAGCGGCTTGCGCCGCTGCCTCCGGCGGGAGTATTTGAAGAAAGATGAAAGGGCCGGGTCCGTTTGGGTCCGGCCTTTGCATATGGGGGGAAACGCATGAGCTTTTTGGGTGTTGAGCAGTCCTTGACCGGGCGGCGCTGGATCGGCCCCGGTGTGGAGATGGACCGCGCCTCCGGGATGATGACGCAGCAGACCGGCCTGCCCCGGTCTGTCTGCCAGGTGCTGGCCCGGCGCGGGGTTCCCGCGATGGAGGCCAAGGGGTTTTTGGAACCCCGGCTGAAGGAGCTGCTGCCCGATCCGCGTGAAATGAAGGACATGGAAGCGGCAGCTTCCCGGTTTCTGAACGCGGTGCGGCGCAAAGAGCGGATTGCGGTTTTTGCCGATTATGACGTCGATGGCGGCAGCTCGGCCGCGCTGCTGCTGGTCTGGCTGCGGCAGATGGGGCTGCAGGCCACGCTCTATATCCCCGACCGCATTGACGAGGGCTATGGCCCCAATGTGCCCGCCATGCAGGCGCTGGCCGCCGCCCACGACCTGATCCTCTGCGTGGATTGCGGCACCCTTAGCCATGAGCCGATTGCTGCCGCCAAAGGCGCGGATGTGATCGTGCTGGACCACCACCTGGGCGGTGAGACGCTGCCGGACTGCGTGGCAGTGGTGAATCCCAACCGCCAGGACGAAAGCGGCGACCTTGGATATTTCTGCGCCGCAGGTGTGGTGTTTCTGATGCTGGTTGAGGCCGGGCGGCAGCTGCGCCAAGCAGGCGCCAAGGGGCCGGATCTGATGGCCATGCTGGATCTGGTGGCATTGGCCACCGTGGCAGATGTGGCGCCGCTGATCGGCGCCAACCGGGCGCTGGTGCGCCAGGGGCTGAAGGTCATGGGCGCGCGCAAACGCCCCGGCCTGGTGGCCCTGTCCGATGTCAGCCGCATGGATTCGGCACCCTCGACCTATCACCTCGGTTTTCTGCTGGGACCGCGGGTCAATGCCGGCGGGCGGATCGGAAAGGCCGATCTTGGCGCACGGTTATTGTCAACGGACAACCCGCATGAGGCTGCTGCCCTGGCCGAACGGCTGGATGAGCTGAACACCGAACGCCGTGACATTGAAAACGCCGTGCGTGCCGCCGCCCTGGAACAAGCGGAAGACCGCGGGCTGGAGGCTCCGCTGGTCTGGGCCGCTGGCGAAGGCTGGCATCCCGGCGTGGTCGGCATCGTCGCCTCGCGCCTGAAAGAAGCCGCCAACCGCCCCGCCGTTGTGATCGGTTTTGATGGCGAGGAAGGCAAGGGATCCGGCCGGTCCGTGTCCGGCGTCGACCTGGGCGCCTCGATCCAGCGGCTTGCAGCCGAGGGGCTGCTGGTCAAAGGCGGCGGCCACAAGATGGCGGCAGGCCTGACTGTCATGCGGGACAAGCTGGAGCCGGCGATGGCACGGCTGTCGGAGCTGTTGGAAAGACAAGGCGCCGGACAGGGCGGCCCGGCCGGTCTGAAGCTGGACGGCGCCCTGATGCCCGGTGCCGCGACGGTAGACCTGATCGAACAGATCGAACAGGCAGGCCCCTTTGGCGCCGGCGCCCCTGCCCCGCGCTATGCGCTGCCGGATCTGCAGGTGCGCTTTGCCAAGAAGGTGGGGGAAAGCCATCTGAAGATTTCCCTCAGCGACGGTATGGGCGGCGGATTGGACGGGATCTGCTTTGGCGCCTTTGACACCGCGCTTGGTCCCCGCCTGCTGGAACACGGCGGCGCCCGCTTCCACTTTGCCGGACGGCTGGAGGTGAACAGTTGGGGCGGGCGCCAAAGCCCTCAGCTGCGCCTGGAAGATGCCGCCGAATCCTGATTTTTCAAAGACTTACCCTCTGCGGGCAAGAAACTTCACTAAGGCCCGCTTTTTCCCTTGCGGGATCCGGCTGTTGCGACTAAATACCCGCTCACACATAGAGTGGCCCGTTCGTCTATCGGTTAGGACGCCAGGTTTTCAACCTGGAAAGAGGGGTTCGATTCCCCTACGGGCTGCCACTTTTTCCATATATGATGACGCCTTCCCCAAGCCGCTGAAGCATGGCTTTTTCCTGTTCTTTCATCCGCTTAGCAACTGAACACGGGCGATGGAAAAACTTTGTGCCTTCGGCAAAAAACCTCTTGCGCCCGGTCATGGCAATCAGTAAACACCGCCTCACAGACAGCGTGGCCCGTTCGTCTATCGGTTAGGACGCCAGGTTTTCAACCTGGAAAGAGGGGTTCGATTCCCCTACGGGCTGCCACTTCTCCTGACATGTATACCTAAGCTGAACACGTACAGCAGCCAGCCGGTTGGTGCAGAAGTGCTTGACTGCTTTATAGTTCAAGAAACTGTCCTAGCCCAATAAGACACTGTGTGCATGACACTGCGGCGGATCACGCCATGCGGTCTTGCCTCCCTGGCCTCCCTGGCCTCCCTGGCTCATTCGGGGCACTTTCGGTGCCTGCGTCTGACCTAGTACCGGGTGTTCTCAATACTGGAAACCAGCACAGCCCGAAACCTTCCATAAGGAGAATGGCATGCCGCATTCAGCGCAAGGCTTGCCATCGCACACCCCGATGGCGCGCAAAACGCGGCCGCCAATTGCACCCCGGCGGCTGATATTCAGGAAAATTGCTCTCCTCCCAGGCCCTGAAATCAAGGACCGGGGCAGACAGCCGCTGCACTGCCTGCTCGCAATCTCATAAACCGGTAACCTTCAGGCTGCCGGGCCCCGTGCCGCTGCTTGCGGCTGAGCAGCCTCGCTGATGCCGCATGCGTCTTCTTTTTCCATGCCTTCGCGGTAAAAAAAGTGCTGCGCCCGTCCGGCGCGTTTGGCAGCATACAGCGCCATATCCGCTTGATTCAGCAGTTGATGAGCATCCGGAACTTTTTGCCAAGTGGACAGCGTTGTGCCGGCACTGGCCGAGATCCGGCACGTCAAGGCGCCAAACGGAACCGGCTCTTCCAGCCGCTGGATCAGCCGTTTGGCAATAGCAGCCAGCCTGGCCGTATCCAGAACACCTTCGAGAATCATAACAAATTCATCGCCGCCGACACGGGCAACGGTATCGGACTGGCGGGTGCATTCCACCATGATCCGCGCCGCCTGCTGCAGCACCGCATCCCCAGCCGCGTGGCCCATCGTATCATTGACCTGCTTGAAATAGTCCAGGTCCAAATGCATCAGCGCAAATTCGCGGCCGCCGTTGATCAGCCGGCCCAGCACATGATCCATCGCCCGGCGGTTCTTCAACCCGGTCAGCGTGTCGGTAAAGGCTTGTTCCTCGGCTGCGATCTTGGCCCCTTGCAACCGCGTGTTCAACTGGCGCGACGCCTCCATCGCGGCCGATTTTGCCTCCACCAGATATAACATCTCGATGGTCAGATCCGTTGGCGAAAAATCAGCGCTGGTCAGATCGTAATCGCGTACCGCCTCCAGCACGGAGATCCCGAAGGACAGATTGATGAAAGCGCCCTGACCGCCGGGCAGCGGCGTGCAAACGCCTTTCAGGCCGGTTTGCGGCCCGTCCCGGAACTGCAGATGCAGCTTGCTCCCCGAGGTTCTCACCAGATCCTCTATGGACCGCACCGAACGCGGCCGCGACAGGTCGAACACCCGGAAGAACCGCCGCCCTTCCCAGGTCAGCTGCGGGCGCAGTTTTTTCAGCGTCGGCCCGGCAGAGGTGATCCGCCCCTTGGCATCGGCAATCACGTACATCGGGCAGACCACGCCTGCCATCTGTGTCAGCTGCTCGAGAGTCATCATAAGGAATGCGCCCCCAGATCAAATTCACGCCCGGCGGCGAACTCGGTTTCGATAAGGGTGATCGCAATCACCTCTGCCCCGTCCTGACTGCCGCTGTGATCCAGAAAAACAAGATCACCGTAATCATCGGCCATCGCCCGCAGAACCCCCATCAGAACATAGGCATAGCCAGGCAGTCCAGGCTGGCAGACCAGCTCGAACTGTTCCGGTGCCTGTTCCAGAAGCTCCAGCCCCGGCAGGTGCAAATCCGACACTGCCAGCCGCGCCCGGTCCGGCAAGTCGTCCAGCGAATGCAAAAACTCGACGTAATTCACGCCGCCGAAACGCAGCAGCCGCCGCAATGCCTCCACTTGCGGATTGGACACCAGAAACGTGCCCATATCCTCCAGCATTTCCGGCAGCGGGCGCGCCAGAACCTTTTCCATCGCCGTCAGCATCTGGCTCGATTGCTCTTCAGAATAGAACAGCATCGCCTCGAACTCGGTAAACCCAAGCCCTGCCTCTTCCATAACCTCTTCCCAGCGGTCGGCCCCGTAGGTACTGGTCACAAAAGCCTGAATCGCCCTATTGATCAGACCGTGCATACAATGGCCCCTCTTTGCCTTTGCCACAGTCTTGACGCCTGCAGGTTAAGAAAGAACCAACAAAGCGAGCTTGTGTGATAAGCCGCGCGCGTTTCTTCTGACATTATCAACTCTTGCACGAACCCTGCACCCCCGGCAGCAGAGACCGGCCCAATACGCAGCGCGGCCATAGTCCGGCAGCCGGCCCTGCGGCCAGCCGCATCTGATACCAACTTCAAATTTGCACGCACCTGCACTGCCGCATTGGACCGTTCAGGCGCCTTTCCCTACTGGACCGGCTGGCGCCAGGAGGCAAGCCTGCTGCTGTGCATCCGCGCCGAACCGGCGGCTTCCAACCTGCCGCCGGCACGCTGTGTTCGAAACCTGCAGCCCGTGCATAAACGCGCATAAAAAAAAGCGGAGGGGCTGCCTCCGCTTTTCCTGCTGGTGATAGGCCAGGTGGCTCAGAAATCTGTCGGTGCGCCGCCCTCGGCCTTGCGGCGGGCGACGAAATCCGCAAGTTCGTCACGGACCGCTGCATCCATCGGTGGCTCCTCGAAATCGGCGATGATCTCCTTGAACAGCCTGTGGGCGCGCTCAGCAGTCCAGGTCGCACCTGCCGCCTCCCAGGCCTCGTAGTTGCGCCAGTCGCTCAGGAACGGCTGATAGAAGGCCTCGGAATAGCGGTCCTGGGTGTGCTGAATGCCGAAGAAATGGCCGTCATTGCCGACCTCCCTGATTGCATCCAGGGCAATCTCTTCCGGGCCGGTGGCCGAAATCTGCGGCTGCATATAGCGTTCGATCTGCTGCAGGATCTCGCAATCCATGATGAATTTCTCGGGGCTGGCAATCAGCCCGCCCTCCAGCCAGCCAGCCGCGTGATAGACCATATTGGTGCCCGACTGTACCGCCGCCCACAGCGAATTCGAGGTCTCCCAGATCGCCTGCCCGTCCGGCACATTGGCGGCGCAAACGCCTGAAGACCGCATCGGCAAGCCATAAAACCGTGCCATCTGCCCGGTCATCTGGGTCGAGCGCATATATTCCGGAGTGCCAAAGGCCGGGGCGCCGGATTTCATGTCCACATTCGACGTAAACGTACCGATCACGCAAGGAGTGCCGGGGCGCACATATTGGAACAGCGCAATGGCACAAAGGCTCTCGGCAATCGACTGCGCCACCGCACCGGCCATGGTCACCGGCGCCATCGCGCCTGCCAGCGTGAACGGCGACACCACAATTGCCTGGCCGCGCCGCGCCAGCCGCAGACAGCCGTCGATCATCGGAAAGTCGTGCTTCAGCGGCGAGGTGGAGTTGATGTTGGTGTACATATGCGGCTTGGCGTCGAACTCCTCATGGCTGAGCCCGCCGGCAATCCGCACCATCTCCATCACGTCTTCGACCCGCTCCTTGCCCAAAGAATAGGCGTGCATCGCTTTGTCGGTCAGGGTCAGTTTGTCGTAAAGCACATCCAGATGCCGGGTTGAGGCATGCAGGTCCACCGGCTCCACCGGATAGCCGCCGGCAAAGTGGATGCAGTTGAAATACTGGGTAAGTTTCAGCAGGTTACGGCAATGCTCGCGGTTGCCTGCCACCTTTTTGTTCAACTCCATGTCCCAGTAGTTCGGCGGCGAAGACACATTGCCGAACAGGATGTGGTTGCCGCCCAGCGGGATTGTCCGGTCCGGGTTGCGCGGCGTGATCGAGAATTCGCGCGGGGCCTTGCCCACCATCTCCATCACAAAGTCCCGGTCCATTTTGACCAGTTCGCCCTCGACCTTGACGCCGGCCTGCTTGAAGATCTCCAGCGCTTCCGGGTTCAGGAAAACCACGCCGATCTCTTCCAGGATACGCATGGCGCCCTCGTGGATCGCCATCACGCTTTCCTCGCTCAATGGCTCGGTCGGCCGGTCGATATTGACCGGGATCTGCCAGGGCATTTGCTCCAGCGCAGCACTGCCGCGCCGGGCCGCTGCGCCTGCCCTGCCTCCGCCCCGCCTCTTGCGCGTGCCTGTGTCTGCCATGCCGGTCTCCCTGGATCCGAATTTCAAAAATGCCGATAGCCACCCACTGTGCCAATCCCGCCCGCCGAAAACAGTCCAAACCCGACTATCGCTGTCGTTTTTGCCGTGCGATCCGGCGGTTCAGGATATTTCTGTACACTTGTGCCCAGTATGCCGCAGCAAAAACCGGCGTACAAGACTGCACGCCGGCAAAAACGGGCGCCCCCGTTTCAAAACGCGGGAATCAATGGAGGATCAGCGCTCCATCCAAGCCGGGATATGGCCGATATCGGGCAGCACGATATCGGCGTGCGGCGCCAGCTCATCGCGCAGGGCCATGCCGGTCAGCACGCCGATCCGCTGCATTCCCGCCGCCGCGCCTGCTTCCAGATCATGGCGGCTGTCGCCGACCATGGCCGTCCGGCCGGGAGAGACGCCCGCAGCCTTGCAAAAGGCCAAAAGCGGATCCGGCGCCGGCTTGGCCCCATGGCCGCTGTCGCATCCTGCGACAAAGGCAAAACGGTCCAGCACCCCTGCCCGCTGCAGCTGGCTCTTGGCAGAGCTCTCGGCGTCATTTGTCATCACCCCCAGCACCTTGCCGCGCGCCAGCAGGCTGTCGAGAAACGCCGCCAGCGGCACTGCCGGCGTCAGCTCTGCCCCGGCAGCACTTTCCGCCAGGAAATCCGTCAGCTCCGCCAGATCCATATGCGCAACATAAGGCGCAAGGGCTTCTGCCACTTCATCGTTGGAACAGGCAATCACCAGGCTGTCCGGATTGAATGCCGCACGCTCCAGGTCGTAACTGATCGCCTTGGCCATTGCCTGTTTGGCGCCCCGATCGCCCTTGGACAGGGTTTCCAGCAGGTCTGCAGCCCAGCCGTCCCAAGTCGCTGCAAAGTCAAACAAGGTCCCGTCTTTATCAAACAGAAGAGCATCAACAGGCATGGCGGGTCCTTTTTCCGCTGGATTCGGACCGGACCCTAGGCACAGGGCCGGTCAATCTCAAGTCCAGTTCACCTGCTCACCGCCCGGAAGCGACATCCGCGCCTGCATCGGCGCCTCATAGGCCAGGCCCTCGGAATCGCAGAACTGCATCACCCAATTGTCGTCCATCGTTAAGAAATCGAGCACCGACCCCAGAAACGCCGGCTCGGACGCCTGTGCGCGCAGATCCGCCTCGCTGGCGCCGGTTGCCCCCAGAAACACCGGTAAAAGCTCATCATTCCCGGCCAGCCAGGCCAAAGCTTTCAGTGCCAGCGTCTCTGCTCCATCGGCGGAATTCCGCATGTTCTCCACACTCCTGCCGCATTGCGGCCAATTTAGTAAAAATCCGAAAGGGTTTCTTAACCAGTCTCAGCAAAAACTGTAAGGCATAGGATTTGCAAGAGGCGAAAGGACACCGCGTGCAAGGCACCATCCTGGTCATCGACGGCGTCTCCACCAACCGCATCATGCTGAAGGTGCAGCTGGCGGCTGCCTATTACGATGTGGTCCAGGCCGGCAGCGTCGCTGAAGTGCTGCAGGCCGCCCGCCGCCACCGCCCCGATCTGGTGCTTTGCGCGATGTCGCTGCCCGATGGAAGCGCTGCGGATGTGAAACGCGAGTTAGCCGGGGATGAAACACTGGGCGATCTGCCGGTGATCGCAGTCTCTGACTGGGAGGGATCCAAAGCCCGGCTGCAGGCATTGGCCGCCGGCATCGACGATGTGCTGCAGCAGCCGGTCGATGACGTGATCCTGCAGGCCCGTATCCGCAGCCTGCTGCGCGCCCGCAGCAGCACCGAGGAGCTGAACCTGCAGCGCGACGCATCGAACGGCTTCATCCTGCCGCTCAGCGACCGCACCTGCGCCGAGGATCTGCGCAATGCCTCCGTTGCTCTGGTGGCGCAGGATCCCCGCAACGCAATGGCCTGGCGCGACCGGCTCGCCGCCCGCCTGCCCTATGACCTGCGCACCCATTCCATCAGCGACATCCAAGGGTTGATGCAGGCGCCGGTGGCCGATGCCATCATCATCGAACTGACCGAGGCTTCGGCCGGCCCCGGCCTGCGCCTGCTGGCTGACCTGCGCGCCCGCGCCGCCACCCGCAAATCGGTGGTGATTGCCGTGCCCAACCCGGCTGACCCGCATATCGCCGCCGAGGCCCTGGACCGCGGCGCCCATGACGTGTTGCAGTCCGGCTTTGATGCCGAGGAGCTGCAGCTGCGCCTTACTGCCCAGTTGCAGCAAAAGGCCCGCAAGGACCGGCTGCGCGACAGTGTCCGAAACGGATTGCGGGCAGCCGTGCTGGACCCGATGACAGGCCTTTACAACCGCCGCTATGCCAAACCTTTCCTGGACCGGGTTGCCCATTCCGCCGCTGCGAATGGCGAAAAGTTTGCCGTCATGCTGGCCGATCTCGATCATTTCAAGCGGATCAACGATCTTTATGGCCACCCGGCCGGGGACGCCGTGCTGATCGAGGCCGCCCGCCGGATGCAGGCAGTGCTGCGCCCGGCAGACCTGCTGGCCCGCGTCGGCGGCGAGGAATTCATGGCGGTGCTGCCCGGCGCCACCGAGGCCGAGGCAGGCCTGGCCGCCATTGCCCTGTGCAATGCCATCAACAGCACCCCGTTCCAGGTGCCCGGCGCCGGCGATCCGGTCAGGATCACCATCAGCATCGGCGCCGTCATGGGCGGCGGCGGCAATGAAGACAGCACCGCCGCACTGGTCGAAAAAGCCGATCAGGCGCTCTACAACGCCAAGGATGCGGGCCGCAATCAGGTGACCTTGTCGCCAGAGTGCATCCAGGCCGCTTAAGGCCCTTGGACGATATAGCTTTGCCGGCCTGAAAAAGGCAGCCGCCACGGGCTGCCTTCAGTGTATAAGACACACAGGGGGGGAAGGGGAAACGGCTGCGCTGCACGCCTGCGGGCTTAATCGCGTCCCTTCCGCCGCTCATGCCAGCGCCCGCCGCGCCGCTGCATCCGCTCTTCCATGCGATCGGCAAAGGCAGCCCGCTCCTGCGCGGTCATCGCTTCAAGCTTGCGCACCCAGGCCTCCTGCACTTTGGTATGGAACACATGGCGCGCGTCTGACTGGGTCCGCAGCACCGCCAGCAGTGCAGCAGCATCAAAATCCGCGCTGCGCAGCGCGCCGATCACCGCCGCGCCTTCAGCATGGCGGCGCTTGAAATAGCTGCCATGCCCGCCGCCCGCCTCCGCCCGCAAGGCCTTGCGGGTGTCGCGGTCCAGTTCGCGAAAGATCATCGCCCCGACCGTTGGCGGCCGTTGCCAGTGCCGGTCCTTGCCGCTGTACCGCCAGGCCGCCCCCGCCGCGATGCCGATCACTGCCAGGTTCAGCGCCAGCGACGCCGCCAGCAGCAGTTTCAGCCATAGCTTCATTCCGGGTTGGCCCCCGGTGTTCGATGCAGTGCTCATTGCAGATCCCCGCTCAACATCACCGCCATGTCATAGCTGTCATCGGGCAGCGCGGTGCTGCTGTCCGCATACCCCGCCAGCGCCACGGGGTCGGGCACAAAGGAGGGCGGCGCAATGCCGATCCACAACCCCGCCGCGCTGGCCGCCGCCAGCCCGCCCAGCGCGGGCCAGCCGCCCAGCGCCTCGATCAGCTGCCGCCACAGCGGCTGCCGGGGCGCCTGCGCCGGCGCCGCAGCCTGAAAGCCCGCTTGCACCCGCTCCGCAGCAGCCAGGATGGCCGCATTCAGACGGTCCGCCGGCACCGGCGGCTGACTGCGTGCGGCGGCAAACAGATTGTCCAGCTCTTGCAGTGTTTTATCCGTGTCAGCCATCATTATACCCCAATTCTTCGCGCCGCCCGGCCAAAGCCGCGGCCAGCGCCCGCTTGCCCCGGGCGGTCAGACTTTCGACCGCCTCGACGCTGATGTCCATTATCCCGGCGATCTCCGGGTTGGACAGTTCCTCCAGATGCCGCAGCACCACTGCCTGACGCTGCCGCTCGGGCAGTTGCATCAGCGCCGTCTGCAACGCATCCTGCCGCGCCCCCTCCTGCAGCGCCTCGGCAGCGGAACGCGCCGGGTCCGGCGGCTCGGGCACCGCATCCAGATCCACATAGCCGCCACGGGTGCGCCGTTTGCGGTCAATGCACAGGTTCATCGCCACCCGGTACAGCCAGGTGGAGACCTGCGCCTCTCCCGGCCGCCACTCCGGCGCCATCTTCCATAAGCGAAGCATCGCCTCCTGGGCCACGTCCTCGGCCTCGGCGCGGATCCCCATCACCCGCATCGCCACGCCAAAGACCCGCGGCCCCAGCCGTGCCGTCAGCTCTGCCGCTGCCCGCCCGTCGCCATTGGCAAACAGCACCAAAAGCGCATCGTCAGAGACCTCCTCTGCCGTGGCGCTCATGGCTGCCGGGCCCGCATCTGGGGCCCGGCGCCGGGAAATTTCCGTTTTGTGCAGCACGTCTCAGCGATCAGTTCTGCTCCGTTTCGTCCCCGTTCCCCTGGCCATGACGGTGCTTGCCGCCGTGGCGCATCCGGGCCTCGTCGAATTCCTGCTTCGAGATCCCGCCGCTGCCGTCCGCATCCATCCGGTCAAACATCCTGCCCGCCCGGCGCGGCCCTGGCAGTTCGTCTTTACTCAACGCGCCATCGCCGTCCGTGTCAAAGCGTTCCAGCATCCAGGCGGCGCGTTCACTGGCCCGTTCCTGCGCCCGCGCCTGCATTTCCTCAAGCGTCAGCTTGCCGTCGCCGTCAGCATCCGCCTTGCTGAAACGGGCTTCTTTCATGGCCTGGATCTCTGCCTTGGTGACCTCGCCATTGCCGTCTGTGTCGATTTCCTCAAAGGACATCTTCGGCCCGTGGTGGCCATAGCCCTTGGCCAGGGCCGCGCCGCCCGCGGCCACACCTGCGGCGGCAACAATCACGGCGATGAAGTTGACGTGTTTCATGTCGTCTTTCCTTTGTTCTGCGGCAGCCTCTTGCTGCCCGATGCATAGGAAAAACGCAGCTGCCCGGCAGATCCGTCGCGGAAATCCCAAATAATTCTTCCGTCCCGCACGTTGCGGCAAACCGGCGCAATGCCAAGCCTTTCCCCTTTCACCGCGGCGGTGAAGCGCGCAATGATATGTTCAGCACACAGGATATCTTCATGACCGAGTCGCAGGCCAAACCCCAGGCCGCAATAACCTCAGACGCAGAGAGTGAACGCCCGGCTATGCCCGCCCTGGCCAAGGGCTGGCGCTGCAAATGCCCCCAATGCGGCGAGGGCAAGCTGCTGCATTCCTATCTCAAGGTGAACAGCAGCTGCAGCAGCTGCGGGTTGGACTTGACCCATGCACGCGCCGATGACGGCCCCGCATATCTGACGATCCTGATCGTCGGCCACATCATGGCGCCTTTGATGCATGTGGTCTATTTCTCCTGGCGGCCCGAACCGCTGGTGATGTTCACGGTTTTCACGATTGGCTGCGTCGCCTCCTCTTTGTACTTGCTGCCGCGGATGAAGGGGATTGTCATTGCCTATCAATGGGCGCGGCGCATGCACGGGTTCGACAAGCGCAACCCGGCAGTAAAAGGGCAGTAAGACGATGAGCAAGACATTTCCCAGCGGTGAGACCACCACCGACAAGACCGCAATCCGCAATGCGGCAACCGTCATTGCCATGCGCGGCCGGATGTCCGATGACCCGCAGGTGCTGATGGGCCAGCGCGGCGCCAAGGCTGCCTTTATGCCGAATAAATTTGTCTTTCCCGGCGGTGCCGTTGATCTGGCAGATGCCGGGATCCCTCTGGCCTCGCCGCTCTCCCCCCTCTGCCAGGAACGCCTCGCAGATAAGGCGCCCGCTGGCGTGCATCACCCCCTCAGCGTCGCCGCGGTGCGCGAGCTGTGGGAGGAAACCGGCCTGATCCTGGGCGAACCAGGCGAGTGGCAGGGAGACATTCCCGAAGACTGGCAGGAGTTTGCCGCCACCGGCCATCTGCCATCAGCCAAGGCGATGCAGTTCGTGTTCCGCGCCCTCACCCCGCCGGGCCGCCCGCGCCGGTTTGATGCGCGGTTCTTTCTGATTGATGCCGATCAGATCACCGGCGATCTGGATGACTTCTCCCGCGCCGCGGATGAGCTGTCGCATCTGCAATGGATCCCGCTCAGCCAGGTGCGCAGCTTTGATCTGCCCTTCATCACCGAGGTGGTGCTGGCCGAAGTCACCGCCCGCGTCCGCGACGCCGAGCCGCCGCAAAGCGTGCCCTATTTCCACAACAACGACGAAGCCAGCCTGTTCCTGCGTCTCAAAGGCTACCCGATGCCAGCCGACGGGTAACCTTTTCCGGCGCCCCTGCCGCTGGCGCCTCCGCTCACAGGGCCAGAACAAGCACCAGGATCGACACGATCAGCAGCGCCATGCCCGCCAGCTCGCGCGCGGTGACCTTCTCCTTGAAGAACAGCACCGAAGCCAAAAGCGACAGCAGCAGCTCCACCTGCCCCACCGCCTTCACATAGGCGGCGTTCTGCAGCGTGAATGCCCAGAACCAGCAGAACGAGCCGCCCATGCTGGTCAGCCCCACCCAGACCGCCACCCGGCGGGCGGCCCAGACCCGGGCAAGCTCGCCCCGGTCCCGCAACCCGAGCCAGACAGTCATGAACAGCGTCTGCAAGCTGACCACCGCCGCCAAGGTCACTCCGGCGCGAAACACCGGTTCCAGATCACCCAGCTGCAAGGACGCCCCGCGGTAGCTGACGGCGGAAAAGGCAAACAGCACCCCAGATCCCAGTCCCAGCTGTGCGGCGCGGTTGGTCAGATGGCGCCACCAGGCGCCCGTTGCGTCCGGCGCCCGGGACAGAACCAGCACCGCCGCCAGCCCGATCAGGATCGCAGCCCAGCCGCCAAGGCTGACCGGATCGCCCAGCACAGCCAGCCCAACAATGGCGGTCTGGATGACTTCGGTTTTCTTGAAGGTGATGCCCACCGCAAAGTTGCGCTGCTTGAACAGGGCAACCACACAGACGGTCGCCAGGATCTGCGCGGTGCCGCCAATGGCGGCAAACATCCAGAACGCGGGCGGCAGAACTGGCAAGGACCGGCCCGAGACGGCCAGATACACCGCCAGCCCCGCCAGGATGAATGGCGCGGAATAGACAAACCGGGCGAAGGTGGCTCCGCCCGGCGACAGTGTCACGCTGCTCAGGACCTTCTGCAGCATGAACCGCACGGTCTGAAAGGAGGCAGCGGCGATGGAAACGGGGATCCAGGCTAACATGCTCCCGCTTATGCGCGCTTATTCCCCCTGCTGCCAGAGCGGATGCGGTACCGGGTCCTTGGCCCGCAGCAGATAGTTGCGGAAAACCTGCAGGTAGTTGCGGTAGACATAGCCGTCGTTCGCGGCCAGGAACTCCGCCCGGCGGGTGCGGTAAAGGCGCGGCAGCGCATGCCAGGGAACGCCGGGGTGCATGTGATGCACCACATGCAGATTGTTGTTCAGGAACAGAAAGGCCAGCGGCCCCTTGTCTTCGATCACCACAGTGCGGCCTTGGGCAGTGTCGTGCGCCCGGTGCTCCAAATAGGTGCGGATCTTGAGGATGGCGAGACCCAGATAGGCCCCCAGCACCGCCGCCCACAGCGGCGCCGGCGATTGCAGCACCACCCAGATCACCGGCACCAGCCCCAGGACATGCAGGATCCAATCGCGGGCAATCCCCGGAACGCCCCTGCGCGCCAGCCGCCAGTCGCCCGCCATGAAGCAAATCTGCCCCATCAGCGGCCCCAGCACCACCCGGCCCAAAAGCGTGTTGTTGATCCGCAGCAGCACCTTGCGCCAGCCGGGCAGCCGGGCCCAGACCGCCGGATCCTGAAAATTGCTTTCCGGATCATCATAGGGGTCGGTCAGCGCCTCGTCCTCGTGATGCGCCAGATGGGTGTCGCGAAAGCGGCCGTAAGGGATCGCCAGGCTCAGCGGGAAGAACATCAAGGCCTCGTTCAGCCAGCGACTGCGGAACGGGTGCCCGTGCAGCGCCTCATGGGTCAGCGAGGAATGCAGCGCCGCCATCAGGGCAACTGCGGCAACCGTCAGGGCCGGACTGACCGTAGGCAGCAGCCACAACGCCGCCAGCCAGCCGCCGTGGCAGGCCAGGATCAGCGCCAGTGTGCTCCACTCAACGCCGCGCGGCATGTAGTCCCGGCATCCTTCAGACATGGCTGCGCCCCCATTGGATCTTCGACCAGGCGCGCTCGTAGATCAGATAAACAGTGAAGCCAATGGCCGTATTGACCAGCGCCATCATTCCGCCCGCCTTGACCGACCCGGTCGCGATCAGCCCCACCAGTGTCATCATCACCAGCCCGAGGATGTTCCAAATCACCGCCTTCACAATTGAACGCCTGCGCGTTTCCATTCTGCCTCCTGCTGTTTTCCGATAAGTGCTTGTTTCCAAACTACCCCGGACCGCAGCTGTGCAGAATTCCGAATGCGGTTAACAAAATCCAGCAGATGTGATAATTTCAAACATATGATAGAAAATATCGACAAACGGGTGCGGGCCGCACAGTTCCGGCAAAGACTGAACCGGGCGCTGCGCGACAGCGGCCTCAGCCAAAGCGCCTTGGCCCGCGCCGTTGGCGTCGACCGCTCCACGATTTCGCAGCTTTTGACGGACGAGGGCGCGCGCCTGCCCAACGCCCATGTGGTCGGCGCCTGTGCAGGCGCCCTAGGGGTCTCTGCCGACTGGCTGCTCAGCCTCTCCGACCGGCCCGAAAGCGCGGCGGAACTGCTGGCCTCCAGCCTGTCGCTGACCGAAGCGCCGCGCGCCCTGGTGGATGAGCGGATCTTTGAGTGGCATCAGGAGGCGCTTGGCTACAAGATCCGCCACGTGCCCGCCGCCCTGCCCGACATGCTGAAAACCCGGGCGCTGCTGGAATGGGAATACTCCCCCCATCTGGGCCGCACCGCCGATCAGGCCATCGGCGCCTCCGAGGACCGCCTCACCTGGATGCGCCAGTCGCCCTCGGACTATGAAATCGCCATGCCGCTCTATGAGCTCGACAGCTTTGCCCATGGCGTAGGATACTACGAAGGCCTGCCGCTGGCGATCCGGCTGGAACAGCTGCAGCAATTCGAGCGCCTTTGCGAGCAGCTCTACCCCCGCCTGCGCATCTACCTGTTTGATGCCAAGCGGCTTTATTCGGCACCGGTTACGCTCTTCGGCCCGCTTCTATGCGTGTTCTATGCCGGCACGCATTATCTGGCCTTTCGCGACAAAGAGCGGATCGCGACCTTCACCAGTCATTTCGACAATCTGGTGCGCGAAGCGGACATTACGGCACGGCAATTGCCAGGGCGGCTCCGGGCGCTGCGGGCGGCAATCAGCGGCTAGCAAGCGCTTCACAGGCGGTCCGTCCAACAGCCGGGCCGCGCCCCGCAGGGGCGCCCAGGCTCAAGATGCGCCAGCATCTTGAGCCACCGGCAGCCCGCGCCCCGCCAGGGGCGCGCCTCACACTTTCGGATCCGGGTTCTCGGTATGGCCGTCCACCGCGATCACCTGCCCCGACACCAGCCGCGCCGCATCCGAGCCGAGAAACACCGCCATATTGGCAATGTCCCGCGCCTCGACAAACCGCCCCATCGAGGTACCCGCGGCATAACCCGCATAAACCTCATCCCGGGTCATGCCCTTGGCCGCCGCCTCGCGCTCCAGCACGCCCTCCATCCGAGGGCCTTCCACCGCGCCGGGGCAGATTACATTGGCGCGGATGCCAAAAGGGCCAAGCTCCATCGCCAAGGTCTTCATCAGCCCGATCACCGCCCATTTCGCCGAAGCATACGGCGCCCGGTTGGGATAGCCGTACTGCCCGGCGGTCGAAGACGTCACGATGATCGACCCGGCCCTCGCTGCCTTCATCAAAGGCGCCGCATATTTCGCCGCCAGAAAACAGCCCTCCAGGTTGACGCTGACGCATTTGCGCCAATCCTCCAGCGCGATATCCTCAATCAGCGCGGTCGGTCCGGCAACACCTGCATTGGCGCACAGCACATCCAGCCCGCCCCACTCCCCGGCAATCTCCGCAAACAGTGCCTTGACCCCGGCCTCGTCGGTGGCGTCCACAGCGGTGCTGCGCCAGCCCGCCGGAAGATCCGACAGGCTGACCGCACTCACATCCGTGACCCAGACCTGATGCCCGGCAGCAGCAAAGCCCTCGGCCATGGCCCGGCCGATGCCGGAGCCGCCGGCCGTGACCAGAACCCGGCTCACCCGGTCCGCACTCATCTCGGTGCTCCAATCGCGCGGCCCAGCCCCTCCGGCGCGGGCAAGACGGCATGCGCCTCAGCCAGCTTCACCAGACTGGCCTCGATATGCGCCGCAGGCGGGGCCGAGCGGCGGGTCGCAAGATCCACGTGCAGCAGCATATGCTCGCCCGTCGCCAGCAGCCGCTCGCCGGAATACATCTCGTGCCACAGATGCATTTTCTTACCCGCACCCATAATCACCCGCGTCCGCACCTGGATCGCATCACCCGCATGCACCTCGTCGATGTGGCGGATATGGGTTTCGGCGGTGAAATAGCTGCCGCCGTTGGCGATGTATTCAGCATCGCAACCGATGATCATCATCAGCCGGTCGGTGGATTGCGCAAAGGCATCCAGATAGCGGCTTTCGGTCATATGGCCGTTGTAATCGGTCCAATCCAGCGGCACCACGCGGCTCTGGGTCAGCACCGGCTGGCTCAGGTCCTCCAGTTCCGCAACCGAGCGCACCAGCCCGGCCTCGCCCTCGCGGCCTCTGTCATGGGCGTTCTGCAACGCGCCTGCACCCCAGTCGTTGTTACCAAGTGCGCGCATCATGCCGACCAGATTGTCGTCGCGGATCTGCTCCATCTTGCGGATCGGCAGATGGCCGGATTGCGCATCCGACTGGCCTGCGATCAGATCCACCAGCTCGTCATTGAACTCGGGCACATCCATCAGCTTGGTCCAGGGCCACGACAGGCAGGGACCGAACTGCGCCATGAAATGCTTCATGCCGGCCTCACCACCCGCAACGCGGTAAGTGTCAAACAGCCCCATCTGCGCCCAGCGGATGCCAAAGCCGTAGCGGATGGCATTGTCGATCTCCTCGGTGGTGGCAATGCCGTCCTTCACCAGCCACAGCGCCTCGCGCCAGACCGCCTCAAGGAAACGATCGGCCACATGCGCGTCGATCTCTTTCTTCAGATGCAGCGGGTACATGCCCAGGCCCGAGAGGATCTCCTTGGCCCGTTCAATAACGCCTGCCGGATTGGCTGCCGTTGTGACAAGTTCCACCAGCGGCAGCAGGTAAACCGGGTTGAAGGGATGCGTCACCACGATCTGCCCCGGCGCCTCGCGCCCGTCCTGCAACTGCGACGGTTTAAAGCCCGAAGTGGATGACCCGATCAACGCATCCGGCGCGCAACAAGCCTGCAACTGCGCATAGACCTTCTGCTTCAGATCCAGCCGCTCCGGCACGCTTTCCTGGATCCACTCCGCGCCGTCCACGGCTTCGGCAATGGTCTCATGGAACGTCAGGCTGCCCTCGGGCGGCAGCGCCACATTGCCCAGACCGGGCAAGGAGCGCCGCGCATTGCCCAGCACTTCGCTGATCTTGCGCTCTGCTTCCGGATCCGGGTCAAAGACCCGCACATCCCAGCCGTTCAGAAGGAACCGCGCGGCCCAGCCGCCGCCGATTACGCCGCCGCCAATGATTGCTGCTGTTTTCATCTGCTTCCCTTTGAGAACCGCCCGGCTCTTCTTCTGGCCCCAAGTATCCTGGGGGCTTGGGGGGTAGCCCCCAATTCCTTCAATTCAACGAAACCGCTGGCCGCCGCTTACTGCGCCGCCGGCGCGCGCTTGGTCAGCCCCAGCTTTTCGCGCACCTCCGCCGGTCCCATCAGCTTACTGCCCATGTTCTCGATGATGGTGCCAGCCCGCTCCACCAGCTGCCAGTTCTCCGCCAGCTGACCTTTGCCGAGCCACAGATTGTCCTCCAGCCCGACCCGCACATTGCCGCCCGCCAGAACAGACGCCGCCACATAGGCCATCTGATCCCGGCCCAGCGAGAACGCCGACCAGTTCCAATCGCCGGGCACATTGTTGACCATCGCCATGAAGGTATTCAGATCATTCGGCGCGCCCCAGGGCACCCCCATGCACAGCTGCACCAGGGCGGGGCTGTCCAGAATACCTTCCTTCACCAGCTCCTTGGCAAACCACAGATGGCCGGTGTCAAAGGCCTCGATCTCGGGCTTCACGCCCAGGTCGGTCATCATCTGCCCCATCGCCCGCAGCATCCCCGGCGTGTTGGTCATCACGTAATCGGCCTCGGCAAAATTCATCGTGCCGCAATCCAGCGTGCAGATCTCCGGCAGGCATTCCGCCACATGCGCCATCCGTTCGGTTGCACCCACCATATCGGTGCCCGCCGGGTTCACCGGCAGCGGATTTTCAGTATCGCCAAACACCATGTCGCCGCCCATGCCCGCGGTCAGGTTCAGCACCATATCAACCTCAGCGTCGCGGATCCGGTCGGTGACTTCGCGGTACAGCGCCAGATCACGGCTCGGCGCGCCGGTCTCCGGATCGCGCACATGGCAATGCACCACGGCGGCGCCGGCCTTGGCCGCGGCAATGGCGCTGCCGGCGATCTGCGCAGGCGAGCGCGGCACATGCGGGCTGCGGTCCTGGGTGCCGCCAGAGCCGGTCACAGCACAGGTGATAAAGACGTCCCGGTTCATTTCCAGAGGCATTTTGCTTTTCCCTTCAATGTACAGGGTTTTGCCGCGGGTTATCCCCAGGCTCTTCCCCAGATTCTGATTTGCGCTAAGGGCGACCTTGCCGCAGCCTTTGGGCCTGAACTTTACACCAGGCGAATCGAAGTTGATGAAATCCGCAAAAAACATCCTGCAGCCCGAGCATCAGCCGCTGAAAACCGCGGTGCTGGTCTTGGATGAATGCAACACGCTGTCCTTTGCGGCTGCCGTTGACCCGATGCGCGCCGCCAACCGGCTGGCCGGGCGCGCGGCCTTCGACTGGGATTATGTCAGCGCCGCAAATGAGCCGCCGATGCTGACCAGCGGTCTCACCGTGCCCAGCTTTCCGCTGGCCCGGCTGCAGGGCTGCGAGCTTTTGATCGTCGTAGCCGGCTTTCAGCTGGCGCGCCACGCAACCCCCAGCCTGCTGGCAGGCCTGCGCCGCATCGCCGCCACCGGCGCCACCATCGCAGGCATCGACGGCGGCCCCTGGCTGTTGGCCGAAGCCGGGCTGCTGGACGGCCATCCGGCGACCAACCACTGGGAGGATCTGGAAAACTTCGCCAGCCGCTTCCCCGAAGTTGATGTCCGCAATGACCGCTTCACCGTCTCCGATGGCCGCCTGACCTCCGGCGGCGCCACCCCCGCGATTGAGATGATGCTGCATATCATCGGCGCCCGCCACGGTGCCGGCTTTGCCGCCCGCGTCGCCGGGCTGTTCCTATACGATGGCCCCGCCGCAGAACCGCGCCCGCAAAGCCGCCTGGGCGGCCACAAGCACAATGCGCTCACCGCCAAGGCCAACGCGCTGATGGAGGCCGCCCTGGACGAGCCGCTGCCGCTCAGCGCCCTGGCCGAGACCCTCGGCACCAGCCCGCGCAGCCTGCAGCAGCAGTTCCGGCTTAGGCTCAACACCACGCCGCAGGACCACTACCTGCAGCTGCGCCTGGCCGAAGCCCGCCGTCTGGTGACCGACACCGATCTGCCGCTGATGGAAGTGGCCATCGCCACCGGCTTCACCTCGCAGTCAAGCTTCGCCCGCGCCTTCCGCACCGCCCACGGCACCTCTGCCCGCGACCTGCGCCAGGAACAGGCCCGGCCGACGGCGCATTGACCGGCAGCCCTGCCCCGCGGGTCAAGGGCCGCGCAGCGGCGGTGCGCCAGCACCGTTCACCCTTGACGCGCACCCCTTGAATACACTGGCAAAGGCGCTTCAGGGCAAACCTGCACCTGAAGCGCTTCTCAGCCATCTTTCCGCGCTGCGCAGCAGCGCCCGGCCCAACCGGCCAAGGGCATTTCAATGCCCGCAGGCCGGGCGGGAGAGCCTCCGCCCCTAGGCGCAGGACCTCAGCTCAAAACGGCATCGGATGCGCCCGGTGCGTGGCATTGATCTCGTCCAGCACGTCCTGGCTCAGCTCCAGCTCCACCGATTTCAACGCATGCTCCAACTGCGGCAGATGCGTGGCACCAAAGATCGCCGAGGCCATGAACGGCCGTGTGCGGCACCACGCCAGCGCCATATGCACAGGATCCAACCCGTGCCGGTTGGCAATCTCCAGATAGGCCGCCACAGCGTCATAGACCCGCGGCGAATGCCGCCCGCCCAGGTCCGGATTGATCGACTTGCGCGAGCCGTCCGGCACCGCCCCGTCCTGATACTTGCCGGTCAGCAGCCCGGT
Organism: Leisingera sp. MMG026; assembly: GCF_021654205.1. NCBI lineage: Bacteria > Pseudomonadati > Pseudomonadota > Alphaproteobacteria > Rhodobacterales > Roseobacteraceae > Leisingera > Leisingera sp. MMG026. The sequence goes on from NZ_JAKFZM010000021.1 coordinate 49,492, forward strand.
GCCCAGCGGTGAAAACGCCATCAGCCCCACATCTTCATTCACACTCAGCTCTGCCAGATCAGTGTCATACATCCTGCAAACCAATGAGTATTCATTCTGGATCGAAGCCACCCGCGGCCCGCCGCGCGCTTCTGCGATGCGCAGCCATTGCGCGGTGCCCCAGGCGCTCTCGTTCGACAGGCCAAAGGCGCGGATGGTGCCGCGCTCCACCTCGCGCTGCAGCGCCTCCAGGCAATCCTCCATATGGACCAGCGTCGCTTCCCGGTTCTGGGAGGACGGATCATAGCTCCAGTTCTGCCGGAACATGTAACTGCCCCGGTTCGGCCAGTGGAATTGATAGAGGTCGATGTAATCGGTCTTGAGCCGCTTCAGCGACGCTTCAATTGTGGGCGCGATAGTCCTGGACGAAATCGGCGCCCCGTCCCGCACATGCTGCATCCCCGCGCCGGAATGCTTGGTGGCCAGGATGTACTCGCCCCGCCGCCCGGTCTGCGCATTCCAATTGCCGATGATCCGCTCGCTGTTGCCCAGGGTCTCCGCACTCACCGGGTTCACCGGATACATCTCGGCGGTATCGACAAAATTCACGCCGCCCTCCAGCGCCCGGCCGATCTGCGCATGGGCCTCGGCTTCCGGCGTCTGAGTGCCGAATGTCATCGTGCCCAGGCACAGTTCGGACACCATCATACCGGTGCGTCCCAATGGGTTCAGTTTCATGCCGCGCGCTCCCCTGTCCTGGATTTGCCTGCGACCCTACGGCCCTGCCCGGGAAGTGCAAGCGGCTTGCACATAGGCGGCAAACCGGCCAGCCTCTGTGCAACCTAAGGAAAGGATACCCGATGCCGCAGACCATAACCAAGGGCGTCAAGGCGCTGCTGGCCGAGGCGGGCAGCCTGGTGGAAACCATGGCTGTCGAGGAGGCCAAGCAGAAGGTCCTGGACGAGGATTACGTCTTCATCGACCTGCGCGACATCCGCGAGCTGCAGCGCAGCGGCATGATCCCCGGCGCGTTTTCCTGCCCGCGCGGCATGCTGGAATTCTGGATCGACCCGGACAGCCCTTATCACAAACCGGTGTTCAACCAGGACAAAACCTATGTGTTCTACTGCGCCAGCGCCTGGCGCTCAGCCCTTAGCGCCAAAGCCGCGATTGAGATGGGCCTGAAACCGGTTGTGCATCTGGAGGGCGGCTTTACCGAATGGGCCAAACAGGGCGGCCCGGTTGTCCCCCGCGAGGGTTAAGACCTGCCGGGGCCGCCTGCAGTGAAACCTGCCATCGATACCATCCGGCGGCATGGCAACCCGCCCTTTTCAGTTGCCGTGCTGCATGGCGGCCCCGGCGCGGCCGGAGAAATGGCGCCGGTTGCCCAAGAGCTGGCAACCCGCGGGCATGGCGTGCTTGAGCTGTTGCAAACGAAAGCATCCATTGCCGGCCAGACATCCGAATTGCGGCAGCAGCTGGAAGCAGCCTGTGCCGGCCCGGCGGTTCTGATCGGCTTTTCCTGGGGGGCATGGCTGGCCTGCCTGCTGGCAGCCCGGCATCCGGCTCTGGTTTCGAAGCTGGTGCTGATTGGCAGCGCGCCGTTTTCGGATGAATTCATCGCAGGCATCCAGGCAGTCCGGCAATCCCGGCTGCCGCCTGCGGAATGGCAGGAGCTGAGCGCATTGTTTCGCGGTTCCGGTCTCGAGACCCCCGTGGGCCTGTCGCGCGTGCTAGAGCTGCTTGAAAAAGCCGAGGCCTATGCGCCTGCCGGGCTTCATCCTGCGCCCATCGCCTTTGATCGCAGCATTTTCGAAGGCGTTTGGCCGGAAGCAGCCCGGATGCGGCGCTCAGGCGAACTCCTGCGCACGGTTGCAAAAATCCGCTGCCCCGTGGCGGCCCTTCATGGTGATCATGACCCCCACCCGGCAACAGGCGTGGAACTGCCGCTGCTGGGCATCCTCCCCGATTTCAGCTTTCGCCTGCTGCAGCGCTGCGGCCACAAACCATGGATCGAGAAACATGCCAGGGCTGACTTCTTCCAGGCGCTGGAAGAGACGCTTGCCTGGCCTGGCGGCCTTTGAACCGGCCTGCCGCAAGAACCACAGGATGCCCAGCTCACGGCTTGAGAACAAATAGTGAACATACTAATCTAACCCCATGCCGACTCACCTGCTCACCCGCCGCCACAGATCCCGCCCGGCCCTGTCCCTGATGGAGGGGGTTGCGCTGGAGCATGGCCGCGTGCACGAGGCCTGCGGCCCCGCCCGCCACAGTTTTGCGCTGTGGCTGGCCGCCGCCGCGCAGGACATTGCGCCGGGGCCGGTCCTGTGGCTGCCGCCGCCGCAGGGCGGCAAGCAGCTGAACCCGGACGGGATGGCGGAATTTGCCAGCCCCGCCCGGTTCCTGTTCCTGCAAGCCGCCCGGACCGAGGATCAGCTTTGGGCCATGGAGGAAGCCTTGCGCAGCGGTGCTGCGGCGCTGGTGGTGGCAGAACTGGCTGAGCCGCCCGCCATCACCCCGGTGCGGCGGCTGCATCTGGCGGCAGAGGCAGGCGGGCGCTTCGGCCCGGCGCCGTTGGGGCTGCTGCTGACCCCCGGCACAGGCGGCGCCCAGGGCATCGAAAGCCGCTGGCACCTGGCGCCTGCCCCTCCCCCTTTGCCCCATGATCTCTTCCCCCCTGACGTGCCTGCACACAGCCTCCCGCCCGGCCCCGCGCCCGGCCCGGCTGGGGATGGCGCAGCAAAGACCCGGAAGTTCTGGACCTTGCAGCGCCTGCGCGCCCGCACCCTGCCGCCCCGCAGCTGGCAGATCACCCAGGCCGCTGGCAGCTGCCTGCTCCGCTCTGCTTCGTGCCGCCCTGCCACCCGCACCGCAGACCCGCACGCCCAAGACGAGCCCCAGCGCCTAGACCGGCCCCAGCGCCTTGACGATGCCCTCCCGCGCCCGCAGGCGGACCTGGCTGCGCCAGCACCGCCTTAGCGGCCTTGGGCCCGGCACCGGGCTATGCCCGGTGCCGGGCCCAACAGGCAGAGGCTTTTGCCAAAAAGCTGATACCTGGCGGGAGCCCGCCGCCGCGTCACAGGCTCCCCCCGCGAAAGTGAGCAGCCTGCGGCGGAAAATCCGGATAAGCTCAAGCTGCGGCATCGCAAACGCCATGTAAAAAACGCTATGCAACCGGAGAAGAAACCCCCATGAGAAACCACAGGATGCACCGGCGGAGCCTGATCGCCTGCCTTGCGGCCAGCCTGCTGGCCCCGCAAAGGCTGCCCGCAGCGATCCTGCCTTACCGCCTCATTCCCGATGCCACAGACGTGCGCTTTACCTTCCGGCTCAGCGGCCAGCCGCAGCAGGGGCGGATCCCGGTCCGCGCCGCCCGCATCCGGATTGATCCGCAGAACCTCGCCCGCAGCCAGGCCAATATCACGCTTGACGCCAGCCGCGCCCGGACCGGGCTGATCTTTGCCACCGAGGCGCTGAAAAGCCCCGGCGTGCTCAACACCGCGCGCTTCCCGGAAATCCGTTTCCGCTCCACCCGTGTCCGCCTCGGGCCTGACGGACGGCTTTCAGGCGGCGCGCAGATCGGCGGCGAACTGACCCTGCGCGGAACCACCCGGCCGCTGACCTTGCAGGCGGCGCTCTACCGCCGGCCCGGCACCGCCGCCAGCGATCTGCGCGAACTCGACGTGCATCTCAGCGGCAGCCTCAGCCGCGCGGCCTTTGGCGCCACCGGCTATCCGGATCTGGTCGGCGACCGGGTCACCCTCGCCATCAAAGCCCGCATCCGCCAGGCGGGCTGAACCCCGGGCCGCGCCCAGTGCCGAAAAACACCGCCGCGCAAGAATACGACACCACAATGACGGAAACCGGCTGGCAATGCCGCCGCAGCCTGTCATGGTCGCAGCGTTATGCGCCTGATCATCTCCTTTGCCGCCCTGTTTCTTTCTGTCATCCTGCTGCAGCTGTCCACGGGAGGCGTCGGCCCGCTCGATGCTATCTCGGGTCTGACGCTGAATTTCACCAAGGAGCAGATCGGCCTGCTTGGCTCGGCCCATTTCTTTGGCTTCTTCATCGGCTGCTGGTGGGCGCCGCGGCTGATGGGCAATGTCGGCCATTCCCGCGCCTTTGCGGTCTGCACAGCCCTTGGGGCGATGGGGCTCTTGGGCCATACGCTGACAGAAAACCCCTATGCCTGGGCGGCGATGCGGATTGCCTCGGGCCTGTGCGTGGCCGGCGCCTATACGGTGATCGAGGCCTGGCTTAACGCCAAAGTCACCAACGAGAACCGCGGCCGCGCCATGGGCACCTACCGGATTGCCGATATGAGCGCCTCGCTGGCGGCGCAGCTGATCATCGCGGTGCTGCCGCCTGCCGTCTATATTTCCTACAATCTGCTGGCGGTGATTTGCTGCGCGGCACTGCTGCCCCTGACCCTGACCAAGGCCAGCCAGCCGGAAACCCCCGATGCGCCGCGGCTGCGCCCCAAACTGGCCTGGCGCTGTTCGCCGCTGGCGGTGGCGGGGGTGATCGTGGCGGCACTCAGCTCGGCCTCGTTCCGGATGGTCGGCCCGGTCTATGGCCAGGAAGTCGGCCTGGAAATCGGCCAGATCGCCTTTTTCCTTGCCGCCTTTGTGCTGGGCGGCGCGCTGGCACAGTACCCGATGGGCTGGCTGGCCGACAAATACGACCGCCGCTGGGTGCTGATCTGGCTTTCTGTGGCTGCCATCTTCAGCTGCGCTGTCACCATGGCTGCCAGCGGCACCGGCACTCTGGGGGTGATGCTGGCGGCAGGGTTCTTCGGCTTCACCACCTTCCCGATCTTTTCGGTTTCCGCCGCGCACGCCAACGACTTTGCAACAACGGAAGAGCGGGTGGAGCTGGCAGCAGCGCTGATGTTCTTCTTTGCCTTGGGCGCCATCGCCAGCCCCTATGTCTCCTCAACGCTGATCAGCTATTACGGGCCGCCTGCCCTGTTTGCCTATGTGGCCTGCGGCCATGTGCTGCTGATCGCCTTTGGTCTCAGCCGGATGAAAGTGCGCCCGACGCCCGAAGAGCGCACCAATTATGTCTATGCGCCACGCACCTCCTTCACCATCGGCCGGCTGCTGAAACGCTCGCGCAAGAGGAAGTGAAACAGGTCAGCATCTCTGCCTGATTGTTTCGCGCGCGAAACATTCGGACAGCAGCATTGACCCTTTAAGGATCTGCTTACGAATGCAAAAAAGGGCCGGAAAACTCCGGCCCCTATAAATATTCCGGGAAGCTGAACAATCAGCTTTCAGCCGCGGCGTCATTTGGCGCCGGACCTGCCGCAGCGCCATTCAGCAGCGGCACATCAGAACCTTCAACCGCCTCCGGCTCAACGCCCAGCGCCTGGCTGGCAACACCGCTGACACCGTTTTCCATCGACAGGCCCAGCTCCTCGCCCAGCTTCTTCAGCGCGGGCATCTGCACCGCCATGCCCATGATCGAGTCGAGCGCCTGATTGACCACCGGTTTCTCGGCGCCAGCGCCGGCCCCAGCCGCCGCATAAGGCGCGCCGCCGCCGATGCCGCTGACCTGATGGATCTTAATCGAATCGATCTTCTCGGCCGGTTTCACCATCTCGGTGATGATCGCAGGCATCGCCTCGATCCGCGCCATGTCGATCTTCATCCGGATCAGCTCAGCCGACAGCGCGTTCTCGGATTCAACAATTGCGCGTTTGCCTTCCGCCTCGGCCAGCATGTCGTTCTTCTTGGCCTCGGCCCGGATGTTAAGCGCATCAGCCTCGGCCTGGGCTTCTTCACGCCGCGCTTCGGCCCGGTCAGCCGCCGCGTCTTTCTCAGCCTGAGCAGCCAGGCGGATGCCGGTTGCCTGGCGTTCGGCTTCGCGGGTGGCTTCGATCAGCGTGATCTGCTTCTGGCGTTCCGCCTCAGCAACTTCACGGGCGGTTGCCACTGCCTCAGTCGCCTTGGTGGCCTCGGCCCGCGCCAGATCCGCCGACGCACGGGCGCGGCTTTCCTCTTCGGATTTCTGCTGGATGATGATCTGGCGTTCCTGTTCGGCAACCTCCAGCTCGCGCTCCTTGGTGATTTCGGCGTCGCGGATCTTGCGCTCCCGTTCAATCTCGGCAGAGCGGATGGCCTCTTCGCGTGCAATCCGCGCACGCTCGCTCTCGCGCATCGAATCCTCGCGCCGCTGCGCCACTTCGGACTCCTGCGCGGCCTTCATGGTTTCGATCTGCTGCAGCTGCGAGATCTTGGCCTGTTCTTCATCCTGTTCAATGGTCAGACGCTGACGCTCAGCCTCCATCGCGGCACGGCGCACCGAGACCTGGGTATCCGCATCAATTTGCGCGCGCTCCTTTTTGGACTGGGCAATCACCTCGGCCAGTTTGCGCATGCCAACGGCGTTAAAGGCGTTGTTTTCGTCCAGTGCCTCAAACGGCGTCTGGTCCAATGCGGTGAGCGAGACAGATTCCAGCGACAATCCATTTTTCAGCAGGTCCTCAGAGACCGCATTCTGCACCTCCTGCACAAAGTCGGCGCGTTTTTCATGCAGCCCGTCCATGGTCATCTGTGCAGCCACCGCGCGCAGGCCGTCGATCAGCTTGCCCTCGATCATTTCGCGCAGCTGTTCGACATCAAACGTACGGTCGCCCAGGGTCTGCGCGGCGCGGGCAATGCCCTCAGCCGTGGCCATCACCGAGACGTAGAATTCAACGCCAACATCCACCCGCATCCGGTCCTGGGTGATCAGCGCGGCGTCGCCGTCCCGCTTCACTTCCAGGCGCAGGGTTTTCATGTTGACGGGGCTGACCTCATGCAGCAGCGGCACGACAATGGTGCCCCCGTCCATGATCACCTTCTTGCCGCCGGCACCGGTTTTGACCAGGCTGATTTCACGGGTGGCCCGGCGGTAGAGCCGGCCAAGAACCAGGCCGAAGATGAGAAGAAAGATAAGAATGCTCGCCACGACAATGAGCAGGAATTGAAATTCCATGCGGAATACTCCCTTGGATAATTGGATTTATAAGTTTTGGTTTCGGTTATTCAGACAGCGCGATCAGCACAAACCGGTCCTTGCGGCGGTCGCGCATCACCAGCACTTCGGTGCCCTGGGACAGTTCCTCGCCCGCGGCAAAGGGTTCGGCGCGCAGGTAGTGGGCGTTGCCGTAGCCATCAGTGACCCGCACCTCGGCCGGGCGGCCCTGCGCAGCGGTGCCTTGGGTGATCACACCGCGGCGGCGGCCCAGGCTGCGCACCGAAAGGGCCTCGGTCTCGGTCTGCGGCAGCAGCCGGGCAAACATCCCGCCAAAGCCGCGCGCGAACCACAGGCCGAAGGCGCCGGCAGGCAGCCCCGCCATCCAGGCCGGTGCGGCAAAACCCAGATAAGACGTCAAAACCATCTGCAGGCCAATACCGCTGAGGCCAAAACCCATCAGCACCGCCGCCAGCCAGATCAGCGTCGGCATCCGCCCCAGCCCCAGCCACGACGCCAGGCTGCCCGTGGCATCCGCCGCCCCGGCGCCATCCAGCCCTTCGGCCCCGTCCAGATCCGCAAGATCCATGTCTCCCAGATCACCCAATGCATCCGCGGCGGCATCAGCGCCCAAATCACCCAGGTCGCCGGCATCCGGGAACTCCCCGATATCTCCGCCATCCATGCCGTCCAGACCCGCGTCGCTATCGCCGCCGATCAGACTGCCGCCGAGCAAAAGCGCCAGCAGCTCCAGAACTGCCAGTCCGCCCAACAGGGCCAGGGCAAGGGTAAACGGCGCAAATGCGCTATCGAGAAGAAAGTCAAACACCTATGGGTAGCCCCTAATTGTATGCATTGGTATACAATGCAGATGGTAACGCCCTCGTGAACTTTCAAGGGCTTGAAACCGGTTTTCGCAACCAATGAGTGCGCCAGCCCCCTGTTCAGTTCAAGCGGGAACTGCCGCTGTTTCTCCAATTTCCAGGGAAAACCGCTGCCGGGGTTTCCGCCGCCTGCGCCATGCGGTAGACGGGCGTTTGACACATTACCTGGATGGATAGCATGGCACGCATTCTGATCACTTCCGCGATCCCCTATATCAACGGGATCAAGCATCTGGGCAACCTGGTGGGTTCGCAGCTGCCGGCCGACCTTTATGCCCGGTTCCAGCGCGGACGCGGCAACGAGGTGATGTTCCTCTGCGCCACTGACGAGCACGGCACCCCGGCGGAACTGGCCGCCGCCAAGGCGGACAAGCCGGTGGCGGAATACTGCGCTGAAATGCATGGCATCCAGTCGGAAATCGCCAAGGGCTTTGCGCTGTCGTTTGATCACTTCGGCCGCTCCTCCAGCCCGCAGAACCACGCGCTGACCCAGCATTTCGCAGGCAAGCTGGCCGAGGCCGGGCTGATCCGCGAAGTAACCGAGAAACAGGTCTATTCCAATGCCGACGGCCGCTTCCTGCCCGACCGCTATATCGAAGGCACCTGCCCCAACTGCGGCTATGAACGCGCCCGCGGCGACCAGTGCGAGGAATGCACCAAGCAGCTGGACCCGACCGACCTGATCAACCCGCGCTCCGCCGTGTCCGGCTCCACCGATTTGGAAGTGCGCGAGACCAAGCATCTGTATCTGTGCCAGTCGCAGCTGAAGGACCAGCTGGACGCCTGGATCGACAGCAAACACGACTGGCCGATCCTGACCACCTCGATTGCCAAGAAGTGGCTGCATGACGGTGACGGGCTGCAGGACCGCGGCATCACCCGCGATCTGGACTGGGGCGTGCCGGTCAAAAAGGGCGGCGCAGACTGGCCGGGCATGGAGGGCAAGGTGTTCTACGTCTGGTTCGACGCGCCGATCGAATATATCGCCGCCGCTGGCGAATGGGCCGAGGCGAATGGCAAATCCGACGCCGACTGGCAGCGCTGGTGGCGCACCGACAAGGGCGCCGAGGACGTGAAATACGTCCAGTTCATGGGCAAGGACAACGTCCCCTTCCACACCCTGTCGTTCCCGGCAACCATTCTGGGATCGGGCGAGCCGTGGAAAATGGTCGACCACCTGAAGTCGTTCAACTACCTGAACTACGACGGCGGCCAGTTCTCCACCAGCCAGGGGCGCGGCGTGTTCATGGATCAGGCGCTGGAAATCCTGCCGGCCGATTACTGGCGCTGGTGGCTCCTCAGCCATGCGCCGGAAAGCAGCGATTCCGAATTCACCTGGGAGAACTTCCAGCAGTCGGTGAACAAGGATCTGGCCGACGTGCTGGGCAACTTTGTCAGCCGCATCACCAAATTCTGCCGTTCCAAGTTCGGCGAAGAAGTTCCCGCAGCCGGTGAATACGGCGAACAGGAACAGGCGCTGATCGCTGAACTGACCACCCGCATCCGCGCCTATGAAGGCCACATGGAAGCGATGGAGGTCCGCAAATCGGCACAGGAGCTGCGGGCGATCTGGGTTGCCGGCAATGAATACCTGCAATCCGCAGCACCCTGGTCGGTGTTCAAGCAAGATCCCGACCGCGCCGCAGCCCAGGTGCGTCTGGGCCTGAACCTGATCCGGCTTTACGCCGTACTGTCGGCCCCCTTCATCCCGCAGGCCTCAGACACGCTGATGGCGGCGATGAATTCGGACGACCGCAACTGGCCCGAAGATGCGGCGGCTGCCCTGTCAGCCCTGCCCGCAGGCCACAGCTTCACCGTGCCAGAGGTGCTGTTTGCCAAGATCACCGACGAGCAGCGCGAGGACTGGCAGGCGCGGTTTTCCGGCACTCGCGCCTGATCCGTTGCACATAGAATTCTGAAAGGCCGCCCATCGGGCGGCCTTTTCTGTTCCCCTATCCTCTTCTGCCATCGCAAAAATTATTTCTTACTAAAAAACTCAGATTGACATACCTGAGTGAATAATTCAGGTATACGGCATTCCAGCCAGCCTGACTCGGATCAGGCGAGCCCGAGTGACATTTCATCAACCGAGATCGCCCCCATGCCGACCAGAGACAGCCGCCACCGCGGCCCGCAGACCCAAGAGCTGGAACCCGAGGACATGCGCCAATTGTGGCCGCAGGTCTTTGCGCCGTCCGGCGCTCTATCCGGTTTTTGTCTGGAATGGCTTCTGGACAGGGCGGAATTCAGCAATGGGCGGAAGATATGAACCAGATTGCCTCCAAGCCGGTGCCGGCCACCGCAACCACCGCAACCACCGAAGTGTTCCCCACCTATCACGCCGAGGATCTGACCCGCGGCGGCGTGCAGGCCCGTATTCTGCTGAACGGGCAGATCTATTCGCTGCGCATCACCCGCGCAGGCAAGCTGATCCTGACCAAGTGAGCGGACGGCCATGAGCACTGCGCACCCTTCGCCCCGCGGCGGCGTGACCGTCGGCACCCTGTCCGAGCTGCCGCCGCTGGAAGCCGGCGCGGTGATCTATCTGCGCCACTGGTTTTCCGGCGCCGAGACCCGCGACCAGATGCGCCGGGATTTCGAGGTGAACTTCGGCCCCGAAATGGCCGATGCCGCGTTTGAGGCCTTTGGCACTCTTTGCAACTTCTGCGCCACCCATGGCCGCCGCCCGCTGGTGCGCCACGGCATGACCTGCAAATGCCTGGGCGCGGATGAGAACTGCTTTGCCAATCTTCTGGCCTGTGCTGCCGAAGGCCAGCAGGACGATGCGCAAATCCTTGCCTCGCTGATCGTCACCCCGCGCAAAGCGTCCGAGCTGACGCAGCTGGCATCTGACTGCGGCTTGCTGATGCAACAGATCATGGCGCCGCGCCCGCCGCTGCAACCGGCCCGGCCCGCCACCGCCACCCTTCACTGAATTCACTATATAACTAAGGACTTAGCTGATGAAATCCCTGTTTCTCACGGGCACTGCCCTTGCCGGTCTCGCCTTTGGCGCCACCACAGCCTTTGCCGCCGACAAGGCCGCAGTGCTGACCAACTATGCCAATATCGCCGAGGCCAAATACCAGGACAGCCTGGCCACCGCGCAGGTGCTGAAAGCCGCTGTAGACGCGCTGGTCGCGCATCCCTCAGCCGAAAACCTGGAGGCTGCCCGCGCCGCCTGGATCGCCGCCCGCGTGCCCTATCAGCAGTCCGAAGTCTTCCGTTTCGGCAATGCCATCGTGGACGACTGGGAAGGCAAGGTGAACGCCTGGCCGCTGGACGAAGGCCTGATCGACTATGTGGACGCCTCTTATGGCGGCCCGACCGACGAGAACACCCTGGCATCGCTGAACATCATCGCCAATCCCAGCTTTGAGCTGTCCGGCAAAGCCATCGACGCCGCCAAGATCACTCCTGAACTTCTGGAAGGCGCCCTGCACGAGGCCGACGGGGTCGAGGCCAATGTGGCCACCGGCTATCATGCCATCGAATTCCTGCTGTGGGGCCAGGATCTGAAGGGCACCGAACATGGCGCCGGCGACCGCCCGTGGACCGACTATGCCACCGGCGACGCCTGCACCGGCGGCAACTGCGACCGCCGCGGCGAGTACCTGCAGGCCGCCACCGAGCTGCTGATCACCGACCTGGAATGGATCGCCGCGCAGTGGGGCGCCGAAGGCGAAGCCCGCACCACGCTGCTGGGCGATGAAAACGCCGGCATCACCGCGATGCTGACCGGCATGGGCTCGCTGTCTTACGGCGAACAGGCGGGTGAACGGATGCGTCTGGGCCTGATGCTGAACGACCCCGAGGAAGAGCATGATTGTTTCTCCGACAACACCCACAACAGCCACTACTACGATGGCTTGGGCGTGCAGAACGTCTATCTGGGCGAATATGTGCGGGTGAACGGCGATCTGGTCTCGGGCGCGTCGCTGGCCGATCTGGTGGCCGCCAAGGACGCGGATCTGGACGCCGAGATGCGCAGCAAGCTGGCGGGCACCATGCAGGCGCTTGGCCGGATCAAGACCGCAGCCGAAGCAGGCCTGTCCTATGACCAGATGCTGGCGCAGGGCAACAAAGCCGGCGAAGCGCTGGTGATGGGCGGCGTCAACGGGCTGATCGACCAGACCCGCTCTATCGAACGGGTGGTCTCTACCCTCGATCTGGGCGGCGTTGCCATCGAAGGCTCTGACAGCCTTGATAATCCTTCGGCAGTATTCGAATAAAACACTGCAAATACAATAATATAACAAAACCAAAATAAAGGGACCTGGCCGCCATCAGCGGCCAGGTCCCTCAACAGAAAGAAGAACCCCCATGAAAATCAAACCCTCTGCGGCGCTGGCCCTCAGCGCGCCCGTCTTCCTGTGCGCAAACGCCGCCCTGGCCCAGGGCTTCAGCTGGGAAGGCGAGATCGAGATCGCCAATGAAAGCGTGCTGTCGTCTGATGACGCCACTGCCGAGATCCGCGACACCTTTGCCGTGATCACCGCTTCCGGCGCCTATACATTCGGCAACGGTGTTGAACTTTTTGCCACCGTCACCGCCGAGTCGCTGACGGACGCCGCCGAGGACCGCACCTTTGATGACATGGGCGTCTATATCGAAGAACTCGGCGTCTCCTTCGGTATCGGCAGCGCCACCACCGTCTCAGTTGGTAAACTGCACCCGGTGTTTGGTACCGCCTGGGACGACGCCGCAGGCTATTTCGGCAGTTCCATCGCCGAAGATTACGAGCTGGTCGAACAGATCGGCATCCTGGCGGACGTAGAGCTGAACGGCGCGGGCACCCTGTCCTTCGGAGTGTTTTACGCCGATGATTCCGGCCTCAGCCGCTCTGTTGGCTATGACCGCGGCCGCACCGCAACCGCTGACGGCGGCGCTGGCAACACTGGCGAGCTGGACAATTTTGCCATCCAATGGACGCAGGAAACCGGCAATACCCGCTACCACATCGGCGCCCGCCACCTGAGCGCCGGCACAGGCGACGCGGATGACGAACAGGGTTTTGTCGCAGGCCTCGCCCATGCCTTTGATGGCGGTTTCGACATCTATGGCGAGGTGGCCTCCTTCTCGAACGCCGGCGGCTCGGCGGATGATGCGCTGTATGCCACCCTGACCGGCGCCTACACCATCGGCAACGTGACCCTGTCCGGCGGGCTGGTGCATCGCGATCTGGACAGCGCGGGCGAAACCGACCTGATCACCATCGGCGCAGATTACGAATTTGAAAATGGCTTCACGTTGGGCGGCGGCTTGGCCCGCGTTGATGAGGCCGGCACCAAAAACACGGTTCTGGGCGTGAACCTGATCATCCCGCTTGGTGCATGAGACTTCCCTCGGTGACGTTTGGCATCCCCTGAACAGAACCACACCTTGGGGCCGCGTGTTGCGGCCCCTTTTTTTGCCAGTCCGGGTCCCGCCCGGCACATATTCCCAAGTATTTTACTCTGGATACCCCTTGAAAACCCAGTAATTCTGTCGGATATATTTCCCAACGGAATCACTTGGCCTTTGCGCCACCGGGCAAGGACGCGAGCAGCATGATCGTTTGCCACTGCACACAAATCTCGGACCACGACATCCGCGCAGCCATCGACTGGATGCGAAATGCCGATCCCGAAACGATAATCACACCTGGCAAGATTTATCACGCCCTGGGAAAAACCGCCGATTGCGGCGGATGCATGCCGCTTTTCCTCGACACCATGCGCGCGAATGCTAATCTGGAAGTCCCTGCGCAGCTTCAGAATTTAGGCGCAGGCCGAATTCAGGAGAGTGAATATGCAGGGCGACGCCAAGGTCATCGACTATCTCAACAAAGCATTGCGACATGAGCTGACAGCGGTCAGCCAGTACTGGCTGCATTACCGGCTGCAGGACGATTGGGGCCTGGGCAGCATGGCCAAGAAAAGCCGCGAAGAATCCATCGAAGAGATGGAGCACGCGGACAAATTGATTGAAAGGATTCTGTTCCTCGGCGGCCATCCGAACCTGCAGAAGCTTGACCCGCTGCGGATCGGCCAGACCCCGAAAGAAACCCTCGAATGCGACCTTGCCGCCGAAGTGGACGCCCGCGCGCTCTATAAGGAAGCCCGCGACGCCTGCAACAAAGCGGGTGACTACGTCACGCAAAAGCTGTTTGAAGACTTGATGGCGGACGAAGAAGGCCACATTGATTTCCTCGAAACGCAGCTTGAACTGCACGACCGGATCGGCGCCGAAAACTATGCCCAGCTCAACGCCACCAAGATGGCAGAGATCGAAGACTAAACTGTTTCTGGCTGCCGCATTTGCGGCGGCCACCCCCGTTGCGGCGCTGGACCTGGCCAGCCAGTATCAGGCAGAGCCGCACCTCTCTCCCCTCCCCCGCACTGACGCCGAACGCACCCGGATCGAGGCTGTCACCGCACCGGCCACGGATTTCTCCGCCTCCGAACGCTTCGAGGACCTGCCCGCAGGCGCCGCCACCGTGCGCGCCAGGGAAGATGACGAGGCGTTCTCGCAGCACTCTGCCAACCTCAGCTTCGAGCAGGAGCTGGAGTTCAAACTGGGCAATGGGCTGTTCAAGAAGATCTGGGTGTTCTCGCCATCGTCCACCAAGGCGTCCGACGGGCTTGGCCCGCTCTATAACGCGCGTTCCTGCCAGCGCTGCCACTTGAAGGACGGGCGCGGCCATGTGGTGGCGCAGCCGGATTACGCCTCCACCACCATGTTCCTGCGGGTTTCCATTCCCGGCCCGGTTCCGGCGGAACTGCAGGAAGTCCATGACTACATCGGCACCGCGCCCGATCCGAAATATGGCTCCCAGCTGCAGGACTTTTCCGCCCCCGGCATCGCGCCGGAGTACAAGCTGCAGGTCGAGTATGAGGAGTTCGAGGTTGCCCTGAACGGCGGTGAAACGGCCACCCTGCGCCGTCCCGGCTACACGGCTGCAAACCTCGGCTACGGCCCATTGGCTGATGGCGCCATGCTGTCACCCCGCGTCGCGCCGCCGATGATCGGCCTTGGCCTGCTGGAGGCGATCCCCGCCGCCGATATCCTTGCCCATGCGGATGAGGAAGACACCGACGGCGATGGCATTTCCGGCCGAGCAAATCTGGTCTGGTCGCGCGAATTCAACCGGGTCATGCTGGGTCGCTTTGGCCTGAAGGCCGGAATGCCGACCGTCCACGAACAATCCGCCGGTGCGTTTTCCGGCGATATCGGCATCTCCACCCCGCTGTTCCCGGCCCATGCGGGCGAATGCACCGATCTGCAAACCGCCTGCCAGTACGCCCCGCATGGCGGCGCTGATTCCCGTGAAACCGAGATCGACCAGCCGAACATGGATCTGGTCACCTTCTACAGCCGCAACCTCGGCGTTCCCGCACGGCGCAACACCAGCGACGCCCAGGTGCTGCGCGGCAAGCAGGTGTTCTACAACACCGGCTGTGCGTCCTGCCACGTGCCGAAATACGTGACCCACCGGCTGCAGGACCGCCCCGAGCAAAGCTTTCAACTGATCTGGCCCTACAGCGACCTATTGCTGCACGACATGGGCGAAGGCCTGGCCGACAACCGCCCCGAGGCCCGCGCAACGGGGCGCGAATGGCGCACCGCGCCGCTTTGGGGTATCGGCCTCACCCAGCAGGTCTCGCCCCGTGCCACCTTCCTGCATGACGGCCGCGCCCGCACCCTGCTGGAGGCCATCCTGTGGCACGGCGGCGAAGCGGAGGCGGCCAAAACCCGCGTGGTAAAGCTGCGGCCGGAAGACCGCGCTGCCCTGATCGCCTTTCTGGAGAGCCTCTGATGCGCGCCTTTGCCCCGTCCCTGCACCTTGCCCTGCCCCTCGTCCTGACCTTTGCGCTGGCCGCAGCCCCTGCCGCCGCATCAGAGCTGTCCGGCAGCATCACCGATCAACTGATCCTCCCCGCCTTTCAGGAGCTTGCGGAGGACGCGCAAACACTAGCGGAAACCGCACAGGCAGATTGCAATCCGCAATCACCCCCCCTGCGCGCAGCTTACAGCGATGCCTTCGATGCCTGGATCGCCGCCAGCCATTACCGCTTTGGTCCAACCGAAACAGACAGCCGCGCCTTTGCGCTGGCTTTCTGGCCCGACAGCCGCAGTAAAACGCCCAAGGCACTTGGGAATCTGATCCGCAGCGAAGACCCCGGCATCTCTGACCCGGCGCAATTCGCCAGCTACTCCATCGCGTCCCGCGGCTTTTATGCGCTGGAATACCTGCTGTATGATCCGCAGCTTTCCACCACCGGCAGCGCAGACTACCGCTGCGCCCTGACCCGCGCCATCAGCATCGACATCGCGGCAACAACCCAATCCATCAAAGTTGATTGGGAACAGACCTACGCCGCCGAAATGCACAGCCCCGCCATCCGCTACCAAAGCGACGAGGAAATCACCCAGGAGCTGCTCAAGGCGCTCACCACCGGGTTGCAAGTGCTGGACGACATGCGCCTGGGCCGCCCGCTTGGCACCTTTGACCGCCCGCGTCCCAACCGCGCCGAGGCCCGCCGCTCGGGGCGCAGCCTGCGCCATGTGCAGGTGTCGCTGAACGCGCTGGAACCGTTGGCCCTGGCGCTGGCAGACAGCCGCGCGGACCTGCAAGCCAAGATCACTGCCGCTTTTGCCAAAGCCCGCAAGAAGGCCGGGACCCTGAACGATCCGGTCTTTGCCGGCGTGGCGGATCCCGCCAGCCGCTTCCGCATCGAATCCCTGCAGCAGGAGATCAAGAACCTGCGCGCGCTGGTGACCGGCGAACTGGGGCCGGCCCTGGGTGTTGCGGCAGGCTTTAATTCCCTGGACGGCGATTGATATGGCCACCCGCCGCGGCTTTCTGGCTGGTCTTCTGGCCACAGGCCTTGCCCCGCAGGCCAGTTGGGCCAACGCCGGCAGCCCCGCTTTTCTGTCTGCCGGCAAGGACGGCAGCGGCGCCTTCCTGCTTGCGGGTCTTACAGAAGACGGCGAAATCCTGTTCCGCCACCCTTTGCCTGCCCGCGGCCACGCCGCCGCGGCGCATCCGGTCCGGCCCGAAGCCGTCGCCTTTGCCCGCCGCCCCGGCCGCTTTGCCGATGTGATCGACTGCCGGACGGGCACCGCCCTCGCCCGGCTGGAGCCGCCTGCGGGGCACCATTTCTATGGCCACGGCACATTCTCCCCCGATGGCAGCCGCCTGTTCACCACGGAAAACGATTTCTGGAATGCACGCGGTGTGATCGGCGTTTGGGACGCAACGGACGGCTACAAACGCATTGCCGCCTTCGCCTCCGGCGGCATTGGCCCGCACGATATGCTGCTACGCCGGGACGCGCCGGGACTGGTCATCGCCAATGGCGGCATTGAGACCCACCCCGATAGCGGCCGCGCCAAGCTGAACCTCCCGGACATGCGCCCGAACCTCAGCTACTTGGGCTTTGACGGCACCCTGCAGGAGCAGATGGAACTGCCGCAAGAGCTGCACCTGAATTCCATCCGTCACCTCGCCATGCGTGCTGACGGTACCGTTGGTTTTGCCATGCAATGGCAGGGGGATCCGGGCGAAGCCCTGCCTATCGTGGGCCTGCACCAGCCCGGCAGCCCGCCCCGCCTGATGGCCGATGGCGACCCGCGGGTGTTGAACCTCAATGGCTATGGCGGATCCATCGCCTTCTCAGCGGACGGAGCGCAGATCGGTGTCACCTCTCCGCGCGGCGGAGTGCTGCAGGTCATGGATACCGGAACCGGGGATCTGCTGCAGGAACACCGCATGACGGATGTCTGCGGCCTTGCAATGTCCAATGCAGGCTTTACCGCAAGCACCGGCAGCGGGCAGTTTTTCGGGGTTTCAGTATCCGGCAAACACCCGCTGCACCGGTCGGATCTGGCCTGGGACAACCACCTGATCCCGCTCACCTGAGAAGACCCTGGCTGACAGCAGTACAGGCGTGCCCGCAACCGCGCGCCGTTTCGTTTTGCGTATCGCAGAATTCAGAACGAAAACACAAGGTGACATTTCACCCGTACTCCGCTATGGAATCGCGGTGAAAGGAAAGCAAATGGATGCCACGGCCCGTCAGAACGAAATCATCACCTTGCTGAACCGGCAGGACCGGGTCGAGGTTGACGACCTGTCCCAGCGCTTTGGCGTCTCTTTACAGACGGTCCGCGCAGACCTGCGCGACCTGTCTGCGCGCGGCGCCTTGTCCCGCGTGCATGGCGGTGCCGTCCGGATAAGCTCTGCCGCCAGCCAGGGATACGAGGACCGGCGCAAGCTGAACGCGGGCAACAAGCTGGCGATGGCCGCACTGGCGGCTGAGCTGATCCCCGACAATTGCTCCCTCACCCTTAACATCGGCACTTCGACCGAACAGGTAGCGCGGGCGCTTTCCGGCCACAGCGGCCTGACGGTTATCTCCAATAATATCAACATTATCAACTTGATGATGGGCGGCCAGGCCAAGGAATTGATCCTGGCCGGCGGCACAGTCCGGCAAAGCGACGGCGCTATTGTGGGCGAGGACGCGGTTGAATTCCTGTCCCGCTACAAGGTCGATTTCGCCGTCATCGGCGCCTCGGCACTGGATCCCGACGGCGCCGTGATGGACCATGACGCCCGAGAGGTTTCGGTCGCCCGCGCCATCCTCAAGAACGCCCGGCAAAAGGTGCTGGTCTGCGACGGCAGCAAGTTCGCCCGCTCCGCCCCGGTGCGTATTTGCGATGTCTCCGATCTGGATATCGTCATAACCGACCGCCCGGTTCCCGCAGAATTTGCCGAGGCCGCGCAGGCCGCTGGCACCCGGATCCTGACCGCAGGACAAAACGAAAGCAACGAAAATGACTGACACGCCTGTTACGGACCTTTTCATCATCGGCGGCGGCATCAACGGCTGCGGCATCGCCCGCGACGCCGCCGGCCGCGGCCTGTCGGTCACATTAGCCGAAATGAACGACCTTGCCTCCGCCACCTCCTCGGCCTCGACCAAACTGTTCCACGGCGGTTTGCGCTATCTGGAATACTTTGAATTCCGCCTGGTGCGTGAGGCGCTGATCGAACGCGAGGTGCTGCTGAAAGCAATGCCGCATATCTCCTGGCCGATGCGCTTTGTGCTGCCGTTCCACAAGGACATGCGGTTTGACAGCGAAACACCGACGTCCAAGCTGCTGACGACCTTCATGCCCTGGATGAAGGGTCGCCGCCCCGCATGGCTGATCCGGCTGGGGCTGTTTCTGTATGACTCCTTGGGCAAACGCGGCATCCTGCCCGGCACCGCGAAACTGGACCTGTCGCACGATCCCGCAGGCAGGCCGCTGAAGGACAAGTTTCAGACCGCGTTCGAATACTCCGACTGCTGGATCGAAGACGCCCGCCTGGTGGTACTGAACGCCCGCGATGCGCAGGCCCGCGGTGCCGAAATCCTGACCCGGACCGAGGTAGTTTCAGCCGAACGCCTTGCAGACCATTGGGTGATCCGCACCAAGGATCACGCCAGCGGCGCCGAGCAGCAGCACCGTGCAAAAATGCTGGTCAACGCCGGCGGGCCGTGGGTGGCCGACGTGCTGCACCAGAAACTGGGCCAGAACAGCCGCGAAAACGTCCGCCTGGTGCGCGGCAGCCATATCGTGGTGCCGAAATTGTTCGACCATGGCTGCTGCTACTTTTTCCAGGGCACCGACGGGCGGATCATCTTTGCGATTCCATACGAGACGGATTTCACCCTGATCGGCACAACGGACGCCGACCATCCCGATCCGGAAACCAAACCGCACTGCACCGAGGCCGAGCAGGACTATCTGGTTGATTTCGCATCGCAATACTTCGAACAGCCGCTCAGCCGCGAAGACATCGTCTGGACCTATTCCGGCGTGCGCCCGCTCTATGACGACGGCGCCAGCTCGGCCACTGCGGCCACCCGCGAATATGTGCTGACGCTGGACCGCGCGCAGGCGCCGCTGCTGAATGTCTTTGGCGGCAAGATCACCACCTACCGCAAGCTGGCCGAGGCCGCGCTGGCGAAAATCGGCGATGTGTTCCCGCAAGTGCCGTCTGACTGGACCGCAGGCGTGGCCCTGCCCGGTGGTGATTTTGCAGTGGCGGATGTTGAGACGCTGAAAACGAAACTGGCGGCAGACTATCCGTTCCTGACGCCCTATTGGACCGCCCGGATGATCCGCGCTTACGGCACCGAAGCCTGGGACGTGCTCGGGGACGCCAAATCCGCCGGTGATCTGGGGCGGGATTTTGGCGCAACCATCACCGCGCAGGAACTCGACTGGGCGATAGCCCGCGAATGGGTGCGGTCAGGCGACGACTACCTGTGGCGGCGCACCAAGCTGGGCCTGCGGCTGGACAAGGCGCAGCGCGCGGCAGTGGATGCCTATATCAGCAAGAAAGCCGCCAGGCTGGCGGCTTAGAGCTAAGGGACGGGCCAACCCGAAGGGAGGCGCAATCGCGCCGCCCCGTGGGGGCGGGTTGGCGCGGCCCGGCCTATCGGCCGGGCGGGACATTCTGAAAGCGTCTTAAAACTCCACGCCCTTCTGCGCCTTCACACCGGCGCGGAACGGGTGTTTGACCTGCCCCATCTCGGTCACCAGATCGGCAATCTCGATCAGCTCTTCCTTGGCGTTGCGCCCGGTCAGCACCACATGAGTCATCGGCGGCTTCTGCTCCACCAGGAACTCCAGCACTTCTTCGAGGTCCAGATAGTCATAGCGCAGCGCAATGTTGATCTCGTCCAGCAGCACCATGGTGTTGCGCTCATCCAGAATCATCTCCTTGGCCTTTTCCCAGCCCTTCTGCGCGGCGGCAATGTCGCGGGCCTTGTCCTGGGTCTCCCAGGTAAAGCCTTCGCCCATTGCGTAGAACTGGCACCGATCGCTGAAATTCTCCTCGATCAATGTCCGCTCGCCGGTCTGCCAGGCGCCCTTAATGAACTGCACCACAGCGGACGGCATCCCATGCGCGATGCAGCGCATGATCATCCCGAACCCCGACGAAGATTTGCCCTTGCCCGGCCCGGTGTGGACGATAATCAGGCCCTTTTCGCCCTCCTTGGTCTTCATCATCCGGTCGCGCGCGGCCTTTTTCTTGGCCATCTTGGACGTATGACGGGCGGCTTCTTCTTCTGAGATGCCGGTTTCAGACTTTTCGCTCATTGGGGCTCTCCAGCTGTTTGACCCATGTCTTGACAAAGAAGGGCACGATAGCGCAAGGGGGTTCAGCTGGTTCCTGTGAAAACAGGCGAAGAGGGAATGTGAAGGCTTTCGGGCCGAAGCACAGCCGCCCCCGCGACCGTGACCGGATGAGGCCGCCATGCCACTGGGTGATCCCCGGGAAGGCAGGATGGCCGGCAAGGCGCACGCCTTGGCATCCGCAAGCCGGGAGACCTGCCAGCGAAGGAGAGATCAACGGGCAGACGGGGTGTTCTGCGACCGGGTAAGGGGCTCGCACGACTGGCCCCTTTTCGGCCATCCCGCACGCCCTGCCGCGACAGGAGACGCGCCAATGGCTGACGACATGGCAGGCCAATCTGCCAGCACCCCGGGACCGGTCACCCTGACCGTTTGCCTCACCTGCCGCCGCGAGGGCGCCGACCCCGAGGCAGCACGCCCCGGCGCCATCCTGCATGCAGCCTTGGAAGAAGCCGGAATGCCCGAAGGCGTCCGTCTGCGTGGCGTCGAATGCCTGTCGTCGTGCAAGCGCGGCTGCGCTGTTGCGCTGATCGGCGGCGAAGAACGCTGGACTTATGTCTACGGCGACCTCGACCCGGACCAGCATGTCCCCGAAATTCTGGAAGGTGCTGCGGCTTATGCCGGCACCGCTGATGGCGTCGTGCCGTGGCGCCAGCGCCCGCAGACCTTCCGCAAACAATCCGTTGCCCGCATCCCGCCGGCCAAGTTCTTCTCCGAGGAGTAATCATGAGCGATCTCAACAAGATCCCCGTCACCGTCATCACCGGTTTTCTGGGCGCAGGCAAGACCACGCTGATCCGCCACCTGATGCAGAACCCGCAGGGTAAGCGCCTGGCCGTGGTGGTGAACGAATTCGGCACTGCCGGCGTGGACGGCGACATCCTGAAATCCTGCGCCGATGACAACTGCCCGGCGGAAAACATCATGGAGCTGGCCAACGGCTGCATCTGCTGCACCGTGGCCGATGACTTCATCCCCACCATCGAACAGCTGATGGCCCTGCCCGAAAAACCCGACCATATCGTGATTGAGACCTCCGGCCTAGCCCTGCCGAAACCGCTCTTGAAAGCGTTTGACTGGCCCGCCATCCGCTCCCGCATCACCGTCGACGGCGTAATTGCCCTGGCGGACGCCGAGGCGGTCGCCAAAGGCCAGTTCGCCCCCGATCTGGACGCCGTGCAGGCCCAGCGCGAGGCGGATGACAGCATCGACCACGAAACCCCGCTCAGCGAAGTCTTCGAGGATCAGATCTCCTGCGCTGACATCGTGCTGTTGTCCAAGGCCGATCTGGCCGGCGACGCAGGCGTCGAGAAGGCCCGTGCCGTGATCGAGGCCGAGGCACCCCGCAAGCTGCCGATCCTGCCGATGAGCGAAGGCGTCATCGATCCGCGCATCATCCTGGGTCTGGGTGCTGCTGCCGAAGACGATCTGGACGCCCGCCCCAGCCACCACGACGGCCACCACGACCACGAGCATGACGATTTTGAAAGCATCGTTGTCGAAATGGGCGAAGTCTCCGACCCCGAAGCGCTGCAGAATGCCATCGTGAAACTCGCCCGCGAGCGCAACATCCTGCGCGTCAAAGGCTATGTCGCGGTGGAAGGAAAACCGATGCGGATGCTGGTTCAGGCCGTGGGCGAGCGCCTGCGCGCCCAATACGATCAGCCCTGGGGCGCGCAGCCGCGCAAGACCGCCCTGGTGGTCATCGCCGAGCATGACGATATCGACGCTCCGGCCATCCGCGCCGCACTGGGGGCCTGAAGCTGATGCCCCAAGGCGAAACTTTAAAGGTTTCGCCCGGCGGCAACGCCGGGCAGCGCCCGACCTCCCCGTTTTGCCGGAGGCAAACCTTTGGTTTGACGGGGGGGCGCTTCGCTTCCTCCCGAGGCCGGGCACTGCCCTCTGCTCTTCTTTCCGAAAGGGCCTGACCCATGCACGTCGTCTTCCGCGAAAGCCACGGCCTTGACGAGACCGATACCCCGCAGGATCTCGGGCAGACGCCCGGCGATCTTGTGGTGCTGTCCTTCTCCGACAGCGACCTCGGCGCTTTTGCGGCGGGATGGCACCGCGCGGACGGCGCGCTGCCCTCCTTGCGCGTCGCCAATCTGGTGGCGCTCAAACACCCGCTCTCGGTTGACGTCTATGCAGAACAGACGCTGGAGGGCGCCAAGGGCATCCTGGTCCGCCTAATCGGCGGCGAAAGCTATTGGTCCTACGGGCTTGCCACCCTGCAGGACCTCGCCCGCCGCAAGGGCATTGCCCTGGCGATCCTGCCTGCTGACGGGCGCGAGGATGCCCGGCTGGATGAGCTTTCCACCCTGCCGGTCTCCACCCTGCGCCGCCTTCAGGCGCTGTGCGACGCCGGCGGCGCCGTTGCTGCACAGGCCGCTCTGGCCCAGCTGTCCCTCGCTGCAGGGCTTTATGCCGGCCCGGTTCTGGGCCTCAAATCCATGCCGCAGCATGGCTTTTACGACCCAGCCAAAGGCGTGCTGGCCAACCTTCCGGCACCTGACAAACCGCTGGTTCTGGTCAGCTTCTACCGTTCTTACCTCACCGCCGCCGACACCGCCCCGGTGGATGCGCTGATCGCAGATCTGCGCGCCCGCGGCTATGCTGCCTATGGTCTCTTTGCCGCCAGCCTCAAGGCCCCCGCCGCCGCAGACTGGCTGCGCGAGAGGCTCCCCGAACTGAACCCTGCCGCAATCGTCAACGCCACTGCGTTTTCGGCCCAAGGCACCGACGGCAGCGCCTCGCCGCTTTCAACCACCGGCTGCCCGGTGTTCCAGGTCGCCCTCTCCACCGCCCGCAAGAAAGACTGGGCCGGGGCCGACCGGGGTCTGTCGCCTGCCGACCTCGCAATGCATGTCGTGCTGCCCGAAGTTGACGGCCGCATCTTCGCAGGCGTTGTCAGCTTTAAATCACCAGGCCGGAAAGACCCGGACCTGCAGTATTCCCGTTTTGCCCACCGCGCCGATGCGGACCGCATCAAGGCTGCCGTGGACCGTGTGGAGGGCTGGCTGCGCCTCGCCAATCTGCCGAATGCAGACAAACGCCTCGCCTTGATCCTCTCCACATACCCCGGCCGCGACCACAACCTGGCCCATGCCGTCGGCCTCGACGCGCTGGCCTCCTGCGACGAGATCCTGCGCACGCTGTGGGACCAGGGCTATACCGTGGAGCCGCAAGAGAATACCGGCCTGCGGCTGATGGATGAGACACTCAACGTCCCGCTGGACGACTACAAAACCGCCCTCGCCACCCTGCCGCAAGACCTGCAGAACACTCTGGCAGAGGCCTGGGGCAGCCCGGAAGAAGACGCGGATTGCCGCAACGGCGCCTTTCATTTCAAGGCCCTGCGCGCAGGCAAAGCCCTGATCGCGCTGCAGCCCGAACGCGGCGAGGTAAAGACCCGCGTCGATGATTATCACGATCTCGACCGCACCCCGCGCCACGCCTATGTGGCCTTTTATCTCTGGCTGCGCTCCCAGTCCGATGCGCTCGTCCACATCGGCGCCCATGGCACGCTGGAATGGCTTCCAGGCAAGGCGGTTGCCCTCTCCGGCGCCTGCTGGCCCGAGGTTCTGACCGGCCCGCTGCCTGTCGCCTACCCGTTCATCGTCAACGACCCCGGCGAGGCCGCCCAGGCCAAGCGCCGCATCGGCGCCGTCACCATCGGCCACCTGCCCCCGCCACTGGCACAAACCACCCTGCCTGAGGGCATGGCCCGGCTCGAAAGCCTGCTGGATGAATACTCCACCGCCGACGGCCTTGATCCGGCCCGCCGCGACCGGCTGATCGGCGACATCCGCGCCGAGGCGCAAGGCACCGGCGTCGAGGCTGACCTTGGCCTCACCCCCGGCACCTCCCCCGCCGAGGCGATCACCCGCATCGACGCCTTTGTTTGCGACATCAAGGAAAGCCAGTACGGCGAGGGCCTGCATATCTTCGGCACCGGCCAATGCGGCGCCGAAGAACGCGCAGGGCTGATCACCGCCCTTGATGGCCGGATCGTCACCCCCGGCCCCTCCGGCTCGCCCTTCCGGGGCCGCTCGGACGTGATCCCAACGGGGCGCAACCTCTTTACCACCGACCCGCGGGCGGTGCCGTCGCGGGCGGCGCATGCACAAGGGGTCAAGCTGGCGGAAGAGCTGCTGCGCCGCCACCTTCAGGACCACGGCGACTGGCCCAAGGGGCTGGTGATCGACCTCTGGGGCTCCGCCACCATGCGCACCGCAGGCGAGGAATTCGCCATGGCCCTGCACCTCGCAGGGCTCGCCCCGAAATGGGATGAAAACTCCGAGCGCGTCTCCGGCTTCGAGGTGCTGCCGCTCTCAATGCTGAACCGCCCCCGCATTGATGTGACCCTGCGGGTCTCCGGGTTGTTCCGCGACGTGTTCCCGGGGCTGGCGCAAATGTTCGAAAGTGCCGCCGCCGCGCTGGCGGGCCGCGAGGAGACGCAGGCCGACAACCCCTACCTCACCGAAACCCCGCGCGTTTTCGGCCCCAAGCCGGGCCAGTACGGCCTTTCGATGAACCCGCATCTGGACGACTACACCGACGAGGCCCGCGCTGCCGCAGGCGAGGCCTGGCTCAACGCCTCTTCCCACGCCATCGACGCCAAGGGCGCCATAAGCGACGCCCGCGAGGCACTGGAGACCCGCCTGCAAGGCGCCGACAGCTTTGTGCATTTGCAGGACCTGCCGGAAACCGACCTGCTGGTGGCCTCGGACTATGCCGCGCATGAGGCGGGCTTTGCCGCCGCAATGGCCCGCATCGGCCAGAAGGCGCCCGCTCTCTACCACATGGACGCGACCCGCCCGGACAAGCCGCAGGCGCGCAGCTTGGGCGAAGAGATTGCCCGCGTCACCCGCGCCCGCGCCGCCAACCCGGACTGGGCCACTTCGATGATGAACCACGGTTTCCGCGGTGCGGCAGAGGTTGCGGCAACTCTCGACCACATGGCGGCCTTTGCCCATTTGGCGCAGGTGGTGCAGCCGCATCTGTTTGACCTCTATTTCGAGGCAACGCTGGGCCGCGATGATCTGGTCGACTTTATGGAGCGCGAAAACCCCGAAGCCCTCGCCGCCATGCGCGACCGCTTCCGCGCCCTGTTCGACGCAGGCCTCTGGAGCACCCGGCGCAACTCGATCATGGCAGAGCTGGAGGGCGCGGCATGAGCGGCGCGCCCGAACCCAAGGTCTACGGCTGGTGCCCCGGCGCGCTGCGGCCGATGATGTCCGGCGACGGGCTGGTGGTGCGGGTGCGCGCACCGCTTGGTAAACTGTCCGTAACCCAGGCGCGCGGTGTGGCAAGACTTTCGCAAGAATTCGGCAACGGCCTGCTGGACATTTCCGCCCGCGCCAACCTGCAGATGCGCGGCATCCGCGAAGACGCCCACGCAGAGCTGATCGAAGCCTTGCGCGATCTTGGCCTGATCGACCCGGATGCAAACGCCGAAGCCCGCCGCAATGTCCTCCTCGCCCCCTTTTGGGCAACGGGCGACGACACCCACGCCATCGCCACTGATCTCAGCGCCGCACTGACCGCCGCTGCAGACCTCACCCTGCCGGGCAAGTTCGGCTTTGCTGTCGACTGCGGCGCGGCGCCGGTCCTGCGGGAAACCGCCGCCGACATCCGCGTTGAGCGCACAGGCGGGGCCCTCATCCTGCGCGCCGACGGTTGCGGCACCGGCCTGCCCGTCACACGTGAATCCGCCGCCCCCGAAGCCCTCGCCCTTGCCCGCTGGTTTCTGAAACAAGGCGGCGCGCCCGAAGGCCGTGGCAGGATGCACCGTCTCATCGCGCGCCGCGGGCCGCCGGCGGCGCATGCCGCACCGGTGGCAGGGGCCGGATTCACCGCAAAACCGGGCGCTGTCCCCGCGGGGACACTCGCCGCTTTGGAATTCGGCCAGATGCCCGCCGCCACATTGGCAGACCTTGCGGATCACGGCGAAATCCGCCTGACCCCCTGGCGCGCGCTGCTGGTGGAAGGGGCCGCCAGCCTGCCGCCCCTGCCCGGCCTGATCCTGGATGCAACGGATCCGCGCCTGCAAGTCATCGCCTGCACCGGCGCACCCGGCTGCCTGCAGGCGCTGTCTTCCACCCGCGATCTCGCACGGGACTTAGCGCCGCATGTCCCCGCGGGGACCCGCCTGCATATCTCCGGCTGCGCCAAGGGCTGTGCCTGTCCCGGCCCGGCGCCGCTCACCCTGACCGCAACCGCCCAAGACGACTTCTCCCTGATCCGCCATGGCACCGCCGCGGATCAGCCGCTAAAGACCCACCTGAGCGCCGATGCCTTGCGCGCCGCTCCCGAACTTCTGACAGAGGGCAGCTGACATGCGCCACACCTATGAAACCAACGGCGCGGCGATCTACGCCGAAAGCTTTGCCACCATCCGCCGCGAGGCCGATCTGGCCCGCTTCAACAAGGACGAGGAAAGCGTTGTAGTCCGCATGATCCACGCCGCTGGCATGGTGGGGCTGGAAGAGCATGTGCGCTTTTCCGACGGCATGGCCGAGACCGCCCGTGCAGCACTTGCCAAAGGCGCGCCGATCCTGTGCGACGCCTATATGGTCAGCGAAGGCATCACCCGCCCGCGCCTGCCCGCGGACAACGAGGTGATCTGCACCCTGCGCGACCCCAAGGTGCCTGATATGGCCAAGGAAATGTCCAACACCCGCTCGGCGGCGGCGCTGGAACTGTGGCGCCCGAAACTGGAAGGCGCCGTAGTCGCCATCGGCAACGCCCCTACCGCGCTGTTCCATCTGCTGAATATGCTGCAAGACCCCGCCTGCCCCCGCCCCGCCGCGATCATCGGCTGCCCGGTGGGTTTTGTCGGCGCGATGGAATCCAAGGATGCGCTGATGCAGGACCTGCCGGTGCCGTCAATGATCGTCAAAGGCCGCCTTGGCGGCTCCGCAATCACCGTCGCCGCCGTCAACGCGCTGGCGAGCTGGAAAGAGTAACCCATGACCGTTTCCAAGGGTAAAGTCATCTGCGCCGGGCTTGGTCCCGGTGATCCCGATCTGATGAGCGTGCGGTCGCACCGGGTGATCTCCGGCGCGCGCCACATCGCCTATTTCCGCAAAGCCGGCCGTCAGGGCCAGGCCCGCGCCATTGTCGAGGGGATGCTGGCAGACGGGGTCACCGAACACGCGATGGAATACCCGGTGACGACCGAGATCCATTTCTCGGACCCCGAATACAACCGGGTGCTGGCGGAATTCTATGACCAATGGGCAGACACTCTGGCCGAGATTGCCAAAGGCGAGGACGTGGTGGTGCTCTGTGAGGGCGATCCGTTCCTTTATGGCTCTTATATGCATCTCTACACCCGCCTGCAGGGCCGCGCCGCGCAGGAGATTATCCCCGGCATCACCGGCATGTCCGGCTGCTGGACCGCCTCCGGCCAGCCGATTACCTGGGGGGACGATGTGCTGACCGTGGCAATGGCGACCCTCAGCGAGGATGAGCTGGCCAAGCGCGCAGCGGAAACCGACGCGCTGGTGGTGATGAAGATCGGCCGCAACCTGCCCAAGCTGCGCCGGGCGCTGGAGCGTGCGGGCCGCGCAGATGACGCCTGGCTGGTTGAACGCGGCACCATGCCGGGGCAGACTGTGCAGAAGCTGTCGGAGATCGACGGTGAGGTGCCTTACTTCTCCATCGTATTGGTTCACGGACAGGGGCGCCGGCCATGAAACTATCGCAAAACGGTTGGGTGGTGATTGCCGGCCTCGGCCCCGGAAACGACGCGCTGGTGACGCAGGAAGTGCGCGACATCATTGACGAAGCCACTGATATCGTTGGCTATATTCCCTATGTCAAACGCATCGAGCCGCGTGAGGGGCTGACCCTGCACGCCACTGACAACCGGGTCGAGGTCGACCGCGCCACCCATGCGCTGGAGATGGCCGCCGAAGGCAAGCGCGTTGTTGTGGTGTCCTCCGGCGATCCCGGGGTGTTTGCCATGGCCTCTGCCGTGTTCGAGGCACTGGAGAACAATGCGGGAAGCAAACCGGAGTGGCTGGATCTGGAGATCAAAGTGCTGCCGGGCATCACCGCAATGCTGGCTGCCGCAGCCGCCATTGGCGCGCCCTTGGGGCATGATTTTGCCGCCATCAACCTCAGCGACAACCTGAAACCCTGGAGCCTGATTGAGAAGCGCCTGCAGCTGGTCGGCGAGGCCGGTCTGGCGATGGCGTTTTACAATCCGCGCTCGAAGTCGCGGCCGCATCAGTTTGCCCGGGCGCTTGAAATCCTGCGCGACGCCTGCGGTGCGGAGACGCTGATCACCTTTGCCCGTGATGTGACCAAGCCGGGGCAAGAGCTGCTGACCGTGCCGCTGAAGGATGCAACACCCGAGATGGCCGACATGCGCACCGTGGTGATTGTCGGGAACCGCGACACGCGGCGGGTCGGCAGTTACGTCTACACCCCCCGCTTCGCAGCTGAGGGTTAAACGGGGGAATGGGACAGCCAGGCCATAACCTCTGCCACGCTGCCCTTTATGGGCCGCGCGGGCACCTGTGGCCTGCCGATCATGATGACCGGCAGGCCGAGGTCGCGCGCGGCAGTGAGCTTGGCCGCCGCGCCCGTGCCGCCGGCATTTTTGGCGATCACATGAGTGATACCATGGCGCTGCATCAGGGCGGTGTCGCCCGCCGCATCAAACGGCCCGCGGGCAATCTCGACCGTGGTGTGCGGCAGCGGCAGAGGGGCCTCCGGCGCATCGACCAGCCGCAGCAGATAGTGGTGCTGGGGCTTGGCTGCGAACTGGGTCAGGTTCTGCTTGCCGATCGCCAGAAACACCCGCGCCGCTGCCATGGGCAGAGCATTTACGGCCTCGTCGATGCTGTCCGTGTGGATCCAGCGGTCATCTTTCCCCGCCTGCCAGGCCGGGCGTTCAAAAGCACACAGGCGCGAGCCTGCCGCCGTGCACGCGTGAACCGCATTGGTGCTCATCTGTGCCGCAAACGGATGGGTGGCATCGACCACATGGGTGATGCTTTCGGCCTTCAGATAGGCAGACAGCCCTTCCACGCCGCCGAAACCGCCGACGCGGGTGGGCAGCGGCTGGCTGACCGGCTTGGCGGTGCGCCCCGCATAAGAGAACACCGCATCCGCGCCGCCCTCGGCGAGGATCTTGGCCAGGGCCGAGGCCTCGGTGGTGCCGCCCAGAAGAAGGATGCGTGTCATGTCTGATGGCCCTTTGAGACAGTGGCTTACGATCATCGGTCTGGGCGAAAATGGACTGGAAGGCCTGAGTGATGCAAGCCGGAAGGCGCTGGCCGGGGCCGAAGTTATCTTTGGCGGCCCGCGGCACCTGGAGCTGGTGGAGGCTGGCGCCAAAGGGCAGCCCTGGCCGGTGCCGTTTTCCACTGAACCCGTCCTGGCCGCACGCGGACGGCGTGTCGCCGTGCTGGCTTCGGGTGATCCATTCTGGCATGGCGCTGGTGGCTCGCTGATGCGGGATCTGGAGGCGGGTGAATGGGTGTCGCACCCGGCGCCATCGTGTTTTGCGCTGGCGGCAAACCGGCTGGGCTGGAAGCTGGAAGAGGTCCTGTGCCTGGGGTTGCATGCAGCACATTACACGCGGCTGCTGCCGCTGCTGGGCCGGGGTGTGCGGGTGATCTGCACCCTGCGGGATGGGGCGGCGCCTGCGGAATTGGCGGCCTGGCTGGTTGCGAATGGCCAGCCGGATGCGCAGCTGCATCTGATGGAGCGGCTTGGCGGCCCCAAGGAACGGCTGTTCCATACCACTGCCGGGGAATGGGATTTGGCGCCGGGGGGGGCTCCGGTCCTTATGGCCATCGAGGCCATGCGGCCCGGGCTGCCGCAGGCTTCGGGGCTGGCAGATGCGCATTTCATCAGCGACGGTCAGATCACCAAGCGGCCGGTCCGGGCGCTGACCCTGTCGGCGCTGGCACCGCGCAGCGGTGAATTGCTGTGGGATATTGGCGGCGGCTCCGGTTCAATCTCTGTCGAGTGGTGTCTGGCGGCGCCGGGGGCGCAGGCCGTCACGTTCGAGCCGCGCGAGAGTCGGCTGGCAAACATCCACGCCAATGCGGCGGCGTTCGGGCTGGACCACCGGATGCAGGCTGTGCTGGGCAAAGCGCCGGATGTACTGAAGAACCAGCCGCTGCCCGATTGTGTATTTATCGGTGGTGGCGGCTCGCAGGCGCTGCTGGACCACTTGTGGGACATCCTGCCCGAAGGCACCCGGCTGGTGGCCAATGGCGTTACGCTGGAAACCGAGACCTTGCTGATGCAGGCCCACGCGGACCGCGGCGGCCATCTGCTGAAGGCGGAAATCGCCGAGGCCGGCCCCTTGGGAACCATGCGCGACTGGCGACGGGCGCGGCCCGTTGTTCAGTGGAGCGTCACGCGATGAAAGTGGCGGGGATCGGCTTTCGCGCCGCCGCCACAGCGGCGGATTTGCAGGCCGCGCTGGCGCTGACCGGTGAGCGGGTGGATGCGCTGGCTTCGGTTGCGGAGAAAGCCGGTGCGCCCGTCATGCAAGCGTTTGCCCAAACCATCGGCCTGCCGGTGATCACATTGCAGGAGCAGGATATTGCCGGGGAGCAGACGCTGACCTGCTCGCCCCGGATCAAGGCGCGGTTCGGCACCGGGTCGCTGGCGGAAGCCGCGGCGCTGGCCGGCGCGCGCCATGGGGCAGCGGGCGCAAAATCACGCCTGCTCGCCCCCAGAGTTGTCACCGCGGATGGGCTTGCCACCGCGGCCATAGCAGAGAGACTTGAGCCATGACCGTTCACTTTATTGGCGCCGGACCGGGCGCTGCCGATCTTCTTACCTTACGCGGGCGCGATATCCTCGCTTCCTGCCCGGTTTGCCTGTATGCGGGTTCGCTGGTGCCGGAGGAAATCCTGAGTCACTGCCCGGCGGACGCCAAGGTGGTGAACACGGCGGCGATGGACCTGGACGCCATTGTGGGTGAAATCAAGGCGGCGCATGCGGCAGGCCAGGATGTGGCACGGCTGCATTCCGGCGATCTGTCGGTGTGGTCCGCAATGGGTGAGCAGATCCGGCGGCTGAAGGCCGAGGGCATTCCAGTCAGCGTCACCCCCGGTGTTCCGTCCTTTGCCGCGGCGGCTGCGGCGCTGGGGACCGAGCTGACACTGCCCGGCCTTGGCCAGTCGGTGGTGCTGACGCGGACACCGGGGCGGGCGTCTTCGATGCCCGCGGGCGAGTCGCTGGAGAATTTCGCGCGGACCGGCACCACGCTGGCGATCCACCTGTCGATCGGCAATCTGGATCATGTGGTGGAGAGCCTCACGCCCCACTACGGCGCAGGCTGCCCGGTCGCGGTGGTTTACCGCGCCAGCTGGCCCGATCAGCAGATCATCCGGGCGACACTGGAAACCCTGAAGGCCTCGCTGGACGAGAAGATTTCGCGCACTGCGCTGATCCTGGTGGGACCGGTGCTGAAGGGCGAAGGCTTTGACGAGAGCTGTCTTTACGCCACCGAATACGACCGCCGCTACCGGCCGCAAAGCGCCGAAAGCCCGTGGTCGAGCTGGACCCATGGCGACGATTGAGGGGACGATTGAGACCATGACAGATATGAACCCTCCCGGATTGATGATCTCGGCGCCCTCTTCGGGCACCGGCAAGACCACCGTGATGCTGGGCCTGCTGCGTGCCCTGGCCGAAGACGGCCTTGCGGTGCAGCCCTACAAGAGCGGGCCGGACTATATAGACCCGGCTTTCCATCTGGCAGCGGCCAAGCGGCCCAGCTTCAACCTCGACACCTGGGCGATGGACGCACGCCTGCTGGATGCGGTCACCAGTCAGGCGGCGGGTGCTGAAATCTGCATCGGTGAAGGCTCGATGGGTCTTTATGACGGTGTTGCCACGCGCGGGCAGTCGGGTTTCGGCTCCTCTGCCGAGACCGCCAAGCGCATGGGCTGGCCGGTGGTGCTGGTGGTGGATGTGGGCGGACAGGCGCAATCGGCAGCGGCCACCGCTTTGGGTTTTAAGAATTATGATACCGAAGTGCCCTTTGCCGGGGTCATTCTGAACCGGGTGGCCAGCCCGCGGCATGAGCGGCTGACCCGTCTGGGGATGGAAAAGGCCGGCATCAAGGTGCTGGGCTCCCTGCCCCGGCGCGGCGATCTGGCGCTGCCGGAGCGGCATTTGGGGCTGATCCAGGCGGTGGAGCATCCCGATCTGGAAGCGGCGATTGCAGGCTATGCGGCGTTTCTGCGCGAGAATGTCGATCTGGAGGCAATCAAGGCTGCAGCCCTGGCCGGTCAGGCGCCTGCACCGGCCAGCCTGCCCCAGCCGCCCGCACAGCGGATTGCGCTGGCACGGGATGCGGCGTTTTCCTTTACTTACCCGCATCTGCTGACCGGCTGGCGCGCGGCGGGGGCAGAAATCCTGCCGTTCTCGCCGCTCGCGGATGAGGCGCCCGCTGCGGACTCCGATCTGGTCTGGCTGCCCGGCGGCTACCCTGAACTGCACGGCGGCACACTGGCGGCGGCAGAGACCTTTCGCGCAGGGCTTCGCAAACACGCGCAGAGCAAGCCGGTGCATGGCGAATGCGGCGGCTACATGGCCCTGGGCGAAGCGCTGATCGACAAGGAAGGCAACCGCCACCGGATGCTGGGCCTCCTGGGTCTTGTGACGTCTTACGAGAAGCGCAAGTTTCACCTCGGCTACCGCCGGGCGATCCTGCAGGCGGGCATGCCGGGCTTTGACGCAGGTACTGCGCTGCGCGGCCATGAATTCCACTATTCCACCATTCTGGAAGAACCCGACGCGCCCTTGGCCAACGTCATGGATGCTGACGGCGGGCCAGTGCCCGAGACCGGCTCGATCAAAGGCAATGTCACCGGCACCTTCTTTCACCTGATCACCGGAGAGCAGGCATGAGCGGCTTTGTCAGCTTTGTCTCTTCCGGCCCCGGCGATCCGGAGCTGCTGACCGTGAAGGCGGTCAAACGGCTGGAGGCGGCGGATGCGGTGCTGTTTGACGATCTGTCGTCGGGGCCGATCCTGAGCCATGCCCGCGAAGACGCCGATCTGGTCGGCGTCGGCAAACGGGCCGGCCGCCCCTCGCCCAAACAGGACCATGTGAGCCGGCTTTTGGTGGATTATGCCTCTTCCGGCCTCAATGTGGTGCGGCTGAAGTCGGGCGACGCGGGCGTTTTCGGGCGGCTTGAGGAGGAAATGACAGCGCTGCGCGAAGCAGGCATAGCGTTTGAGATCGTGCCCGGAGTTACCGCAGCCTCGGCGGCGGCGGCGGCGGCAAACATCCCGCTCACCCGGCGCAAGACGGCACGGCGGCTGCAATTCATCACCGGCCATGACGTGACCGGCGGCTTGCCGGATGACCTGAACATGGCAGCCCTTGCAGACGGCGAAGCCACCACGGTTGTGTATATGGGCAAGCGCACCTTTGCCGACCTGTCGGAAAAGCTGATGGAAGCCGGCCTGCCGGACGCCACACCGGCGCTGGTGGCGCTTGGCGTCTCGACGCCGGAACAGTCGCTGCACCGCCACACTGTGGGCGAGCTGCCCGGCCTGCTGCGGGAGATGAAAACCTCTGCGCCGGTGCTGATCCTTTACGGCCCGCTGGCAGAGCCGGAATGAATCCGGACCTTGAGAAAGACACAGCCATGATAGAGCTTAGCCTGATCGGCATCGGCACCGGCAACCCGCAGCACATGACGCTGCAGGCGATCGACGCGCTGAATGCGCAGGACCTGATCCTGATCCCCAACAAAGGTGCCGCCAAGGACGATCTGGCCGGCCTGCGGCGCGCAATCTGCAACCGGGCATTCAAGGGCGATGGCCCGAAGATTGTCGAATTCGCCCTGCCGGTCCGCGACGAGGCCACCCAAAGCTACCGCCAGCGGGTGGATGACTGGCACGACGCCATTGCCGGGATCTGGTGGCAGACCATCACCGCCAATCTGCCTGCAGGCGGCAAGGCCGGGTTTCTGGTCTGGGGCGATCCGTCGCTGTATGACAGCACCATGCGGATCGCCGAGCGGCTGAAGACCCAGGCGGACATCAAACTGACAGTGATCCCCGGCATCACCTCGGTCCAGGCGCTGACCGCAGCGCACGCGATTCCCGTGAATGAGATCGGCGCCCCCTTCACCATCACCACCGGGCGGCAATTGCGCGAGGCCGGCTGGCCGGGCAGCGCGGATACGCTGGTGGTCATGCTGGACGGGGAATGTTCGTTCCAGTCCATTGATGCGCAGGGGGTGGAAATCTTCTGGACCGCCTACGCGGGCATGGAAAACCAGATTTCCGTTGCCGGCCCGCTGGCGGAGGTTGCGGAGCAGATCATTGAAACCCGCGCCAAGGCACGGGCCGAGCATGGCTGGATCATGGACATCTACCTGCTGCGGCAAGGCTAGTCCGCCTCCGGGGCTGGCGGCTGGTTTTCTGCTGGGGGAGGC
>NZ_JAKFZM010000022.1:0-83206 GCF_021654205.1 Leisingera sp. MMG026
GGGGCGCCCCCCCCCCCCCCCCGCCGCCCTGACAGCTTACCCGTAGGTCGGGTGGAATCTCCCGGCCGGCGACAGGGTGAAAATATCGGCCCCGTCCGCGGTGACCCCGATCGAATGCTCAAACTGCGCCGACAGCGACTTGTCGCGGGTGACGGCGGTCCATTCATCCGCCAGGATCTTGGTCTCCGGGCGGCCGATGTTGATCATCGGCTCAATGGTGAAGAACATGCCCTCTTCCAGCACCGGGCCGGTACCGGGGCGGCCATAGTGCAGCACGTTGGGCGGCGCATGAAAGACCGTGCCCAATCCGTGGCCGCAGAAATCGCGCACCACGCTCATCCGCTGGCTTTCGGCGTAAACCTGGATCGCATGGCCGATGTCACCAAAGGTATTGCCGGGCTTCACCGCCTCGATCCCTTTCATCAGCGAATCATGGGTGACCTGGATCAGACGCTCGGACTTGCGCGGCAGCTTGCCCGCCACAAACATCCGCGAAGTGTCGCCGAACCAGCCGTCAACAATCACAGTCACGTCGATATTCAGGATGTCGCCATCCTTCAGCTTTTTGTCGCCGGGAATGCCGTGGCAAACCACATGGTTCACCGAGATGCAGCTGGCGTGCTGATAGCCTTTGTAACCGATGGTTGCGGACTTGGCGCCGGCATCCTCAACCTTTTGGGTGATCAGGCGGTCGATCTCGCCAGTGGTCTGGCCCGGAAACACATGCGCGGCAATCTCGTCCAGAATACGCGCCGCCAAGGCACCCGCCTTGTGCATGCCGGCAAAATCGCCGGCTTCATGAATGCGGATGCCGTCCTTGGTTGTGCGGCCGTCTTTCGATCTCATCAGGCGGAGCTCCATCGGGTTTTGTTCCGTAGCTATCTAAGGGGTCTTGGCCAAAAGGGCCAGAGGGGGCAGCGGCGGCTTGGTGGAACTTTTTCAAGCTTGCTGCGTTGGACCGGGAGAGCGGAAACAGCACAAGCCAGGAGGAATGCAGCGGCATGGATAACATTGATGACCTGATGAAGACTGAGATTTACGGAGGAAAATCACTGGCCGATCTGGTGACGCTGGAATTTCTGGCACAGGCCTTGGGCAACGTGCTGGCCGCAACTGTCATTCTTCTGGCAGGCTTCATCGCCGCGCGCTGGGTCAAGCGGCGGATCGTGGCACTGGGCGATACCCACGCCAAACTCGACGTGACCCTGTTTCATTTCCTCGGCAATCTTGCGCGCTATGTCATTCTCGCCTTTGCGGTGCTGTTTGTTCTGAATACCTTTGGCGTCAAGACCACCTCGATTGTGGCGGCCATCGGTGCCGCCGGCCTGGCGATCGGCCTGGCCATGCAGGGTGCGCTATCGAATGTAGCAGCAGGCGTGATGATCATCCTGTTCCGCCCGTTCAAGCTGGGTGATTTCATCGATGTGAACGGCGAAATGGGCACGGTGCATGAAATGACCCTGAACAATACTGTCATCGCCAGCCTCAGCAATCTGAAGGTGATCATTCCCAACTCCGAGGTTTGGGGCAATACCATCACCAATTACTCGTCTTTCGACACCCGCCGGGCAGAGTGGACTTTTGGTGTCGGCTATGGCGCCAACCTGGCCACGGCAGAACAGGTGATCCGCGACACGATCATGGCCGACAGCCGCTCGCACAGCGATCCGGAACCCTTCATCCAGGTCAATGCGCTGAACAGCAGTTCGGTGGATTTTCTGGTGCGTGTCTGGGTCGATGCAGCCGAGTACTTTCAGTATCAGGCCGACATGAAGCGCAAGGTCAAAGAAGCACTGGATGCAGCCGGGGTCGATATTCCCTTCCCGACCCGGACACTGGTTCACGCCGAAGCTGCCAGCCAGGAAGACGAGGCCAGCAAGGCCGCCTGACCAGCAGGCCGGCGTTGCTAAGGTGCAGCGGCGATCGGTGCGCCGGCCTCGACCCCTTGCGGCGAGATCCTGGTGCCCAGCACCAGCCGCTCCACCCCGGCCGAATAGGCGCTGGCAAAGGCGGCGGCATAGGCCGGGTCGATATCTGCAGCCAGTTGAAACCGGTCGCAGTCGGTGCGCTGCACCAGATACAGCATCACCGCGCGGTGGCCCCGGGCCGCCATATTGGCCAATTCGCCAAGGTGTTTTGTGCCGCGGGCGGTGACGCTGTCCGGGAATTCCGCCAGACCCGGTTCCCGCGACAGCGTCACGCTTTTCACTTCGACATAGCAATCCGGCAGCCCGTCTTGCTGCAACAGAAAGTCGACGCGGCTGTTCTCGCCGTATTTCACCTCGGGGCGCACGGTATTATAAGCGCTAAGTTCCGCGATCTCTCCGGCTTCCAGCGCAGCCCGCAGGGCGCGGTTCGGAACCGAAGTATCAACACCGGTGAAATGGCCGTCCGCGTGCTCAACCAGGCGCCAGCCGTATTTCAGCTTTTTCTTCGGGTCGTCGTTCGGCTCCAGCCAGATCTTCATGCCCGGCTCTGCCAGCCCCATCATGCTGCCGGGATTGGCGCAATGGGCGGTAACCTCGCGCCCGTCCTCCAGCCGGCAATCGGCAAGGAAACGTTTGTAGCGGCGGATCAGCACGGCGGGGATCAGAGGGGTTTCAAAGCGCATGGGCTTAGGCCTATATCTGCAAAGACGAGGTATCAAGGGAGGAAGATCATGGCCAACCCAACGGCTGCCATGCTGGTCATCGGGGATGAAATCCTGTCGGGCCGCACCCGCGATGCCAATATGCACTATCTGGCAGGCGAGCTGGCAAAACACGGCATTGATCTGATGGAAGTGCGCATTGTCAGCGATACTGAGACCGCGGTCATAGCCGCAGTACAGGCGCTGGCCGGGGCTTACGGCCATGTATTCACCAGCGGCGGCATCGGGCCGACACATGACGACATCACAGCCGATTGCATCGCCAAAGCCTTTGACGCGCATCTGGGTGTCCGCGATGACGCCCGCGCGATCCTGCAAGCGCATTACGACACCCAAGGCTTGGAATTGAACGAGGCCCGCCTGCGGATGGCACGCATTCCGGAGGGCGCCGCGCTGATCGACAATCCGGTCTCGGCCGCGCCGGGGTTCACCCTTGGAAATGTGCATGTGATGGCCGGTGTGCCGCTGATCTTTCAGGCGATGGTGGCCAGCGTGATGCCGACCCTGACCGGCGGCCAGCCGATGCTGTCGCAGACCCTGCGGGTGCTGCGCGGCGAAGGGGAGATTGCCGGCCCGCTGCGCGTACTGGCCGAGGCTTACGAGGATCTGTCAGTCGGCTGTTATCCGTTCCAAAAAGACGGCGCCTTTGGCGCCAATATCGTGATCCGCGGCACCGATGGCGCGCGCATTGATGCGGCAATGACAGAACTGGCAAAGGAGCTGGATCAGTGACCACCGATCCCCGTTACTACGCCGTGACCGAGGCGACTTGGCCGCCTGCCGCCACCCGCAGCCTGGGCCCCGTGACCCTGCGCGATGGTCAGGGCGGCGGCAGCCGGGTGTCGGCGGCGACCGTACACGGCACTGCCTCGGATGCGGAAATTGCCGCCGCTGAGGACGCAATGCGCGCGATGGGCCAGGACTGCCTGTTCATGATCCGCGATGGCGAGACGGATCTGGACGCGCAGCTGGCTGCACGCGGCTATGCGGTCAAGGATCCGGTCAGCCTGTGGACCTGCCCGGCCGCGCATTTGACGGACATCCCGGTGCCGCGGGTCACCGCCTTTTGCGTCTGGGAACCGCTGGCGATCCAGCGCGAGATCTGGGCGCAGGGCGGCATCGGGCCTGAACGCCTGGCGGTGATGCAGCGGGTACAGGGGCCAAAGACCGGGCTGCTGGCCCGTCACAAGGACAAACCGGCAGGCGCCGGGTTTGTTGCCATTCACAATGGGGTGGCAATGGTCCACGCACTGGAAATCCTGCCGCACCAGCGCCGTTGCGGCATGGGCGCCTGGATGATGCGCCAGGCGGCATTCTGGGCGCGGGAAAACGGCGCGACCGAGCTGGCGGTGCTGTGCACGAAACGTAACGAGGGCGCCAACGGGCTTTATGCTTCCCTCGGCATGAAATGCGCCGGACAGTACCACTACCGGATTTTACAGGAAGGTCATTGAACAATGACGGATCAGACCCCGCCCACAGCCCTGGATCTGCCGATGGCGGATCCGCTGCCGCCTGAGACGCAGAAGTATTTCGATATCTGCGTCGAAAAGCTGGGCTTTGTGCCCAACGTGCTCAAGGCCAATGCCTTTGATATCGAAAAGCTGAATGCGTTTACCGCCATGTACAATGACCTGATGCTGGCGGACAGCGGCCTCAGCAAGCTGGAGCGTGAGATGATCGCCGTGGTGGTCTCGGCGATCAACCGCTGTTTCTACTGCCTGGTGGCGCATGGCGCGGCAGTGCGGCAGCTGTCAGGCGATCCGGCTCTGGGTGAAATGCTGGTGATGAACTACCGGGTGGCGCCTCTGGAGGCGCGCCAGCGCGCAATGCTGGATTTTGCAGCCAGGATGACCACTGCCAGCGCGGAAATCGGTGAGACGGACCGGCAAGGCCTGCGGGATGCAGGCTTCAGCGACCGGGACATCTGGGACATTGCCAATGTTGCGGGTTTCTTCAACATGTCCAACCGGGTGGCCAGCGCCACTGCCATGGTTCCCAACCCGGAATACCACAGCCAGTGCCGCTAAGACGTTTGATTTGGGCAGCCGCGGTGATGCTGCTTCCGGCTTTGCCGGCGGCGGCTGAGATCACCCTGCCGGCCGGCGCGTCTGCTGTTTCGGAACGGATCACGGCGCTTGGTGTTTACCAGCTGCCGACCGGGCCGGAAGAGGCGGACAAAGTCCCCTCGCGCCGGTTCGAAGGGCGGATTCTGCGCCGCACCTGGCGGGTCGAGGGAAACAGCACCGTGCTGCAGATCCTGGCGCCCTTGCGGGACCAGCTGCAGGCTGATGGCTATGAGGTGCTGCTGGATTGTGCCGCGCGCGATTGCGGCGGTTTCGGCTTCCGCTTCGGGATCGAGGTGGTGCCGTCGCCGGACATGATGGTGGATATCTCCAGCTATCACTTCCTGTCTGCGGCCAAGGGGGACGAGGCGGTCTCGCTTCTGGTCTCGCGCGCAGGCGGCGCGGCTTTTTTGCAAATGATCACAGTGCATCCGCCTGGATCGGCTGCAACGGCAACAGCCGCGCCGGCAGTGGTGAAACCTGACGCCGGGACGTCCGGAACGGTGCGGCCGGTAGAACTGGCCAAGCTGCTGGAGGTGCGCGGCCACGCTGTTCTGACGGATCTGGTGTTTCAAAGCGGCTCCACCCGGCTGCAGGACGGCTCCTATGCCAGCCTGCGCGCGCTTGCGGACTATCTGGCCGCCAATCCGCAATACCGGCTGCTGCTGGTGGGGCATACCGACACGGTGGGTTCGCAGCAGCAGAACATCGGTATTTCCAAACGCCGCGCGCAATCGGTGAAAGACCGTTTGATCAAGGAGCTGGGCGCAGATGCGGCCCGGATCGAGGTCGCCGGTGCCGGTTTCCTGGCCCCGATTGCCAGCAATCTGATCCCGGAAGGCCGAGAAGCCAACCGGCGGGTGGAAGCGGTGCTGCTCGCCGAATGAGGCGCTGCAAAAGATGCGCACTGGAAAACTCCCGCCCCCGCAGGTGCCTTGGCTTTGCCAAGACCCCTTGGCGGCGTTGGGCCTGGCTCGGGTCAATCTGTGATTGACCGGGGACGGACGGGAGCCTTTCCCGCGGTGTTTCGGGCGGAAAGCAGAGGCTTCGGCTTAAAAAAGGCCCCCGCATTCGGTGCGGGGGCAGGTCTTCGAGGGATATCTTGGTCCGGTTTTCCGTAGAACCGGTTCAGGTTTTCCATTCCGACGGGTCGCGGTCGGCAAAGGCCTGCACCAGAAAGTCAATGAAGGCCCGGACTTTGGGCTGGGTGAATTTTCCGGGCGGGTAGACCGCATAGATGCCTTGGGTTTCCACCGGCAGGCTGGGCATCACGTCTTCGACCAGCCCTTCTTCCAGCGCCTCCGAGTAGAGAAAGCTGGGCAGATAGGCGATGCCGAGGCCCGAAATCGCCGCATTCAGCAGTGACTGCCCGTCATTCACCGACAGCCAGCCTGAGGTGCGCACCTGGCGTTTTTCACCCGACGGCGCTGTGATCTTCCAGACGTTGCCGCTGGACTGGCTGGAGTAATGCAGCAGCTTGTGGCTGTTCAATTCATCAATCTTTTGCGGGCGGCCGTATTTCTCCAGATAGGCGGGAGAGGCGATCATCCGCTTGGTGGTTTCGGTCAGCTTGCGGGCCCGCAGGGAGCTGTCTTCCAGCTCGCCGATGCGGACCGCCATGTCGAAGCCTTCGGAGATCAGCTCTACATAGCGGTTGTTCAGCACCATGTTGACGGTGATGTCCGGGAAATCCTGCAGGAAGTCCGACAGCACCGGCGACAGGTGATTGACGCCGAAATCAGTGGCGACCGAAATCCTGAGCAGACCCGAAGGGGCAGATTGCATCGAGGTGACCAGCGCATCCGCTTCGCCTGCGTCATTCAGCACCCGGCGGGCACG
Source organism: Leisingera sp. MMG026 (assembly GCF_021654205.1). Taxonomy (NCBI): domain Bacteria; kingdom Pseudomonadati; phylum Pseudomonadota; class Alphaproteobacteria; order Rhodobacterales; family Roseobacteraceae; genus Leisingera; species Leisingera sp. MMG026. Next base: position 6,556 of record NZ_JAKFZM010000022.1, read on the forward strand.
GTCATAATAGGCGAGGCCAATCTCGGTCGGGGACACCCGGCGGGTGGTACGGTTCAAAAGCCGCGCGCCAAGCCGGGTTTCCAGGCTTGAAACATGCTTGGAGACTGCGGATTTCGAGATCCCCATCTTGCGTGCCGCATCGGTGAAGCCGCCCTGGTCCACCACATTGGCAAAGGCCTCCATCTCGGTCAGTCGGTCCATATTCACCCATCCTCGTGTATCCGTGTTGCCCCCAGTGATGCGGGTGAAATCGGGCAAGATCGGGGCAAGGGTGGGATAATTGCGAGGTTTCGCCGGGATCGTATTCGCTGTGGAAACGGCAACAGCCTTGGCAAAACCTGCCGGGGTTCCGCAGCAGTGATGCGCCAAAAGACTGCGGCCCTGCACTGGGAAACGCGCCGGACCAGCGGCTGTGAACTGCACGGAAAATGCCCTGTTTTCCACTATCCGTGCAGGACTTGCAGCAAATTGCCTCAGGAAGGCTGCCTCAGGCGGCTTTCCACATCAGCGAAATGTGGGTATCGCCGTATTTCCGGCTGTCCTGCAGCTCGAATCCTTCCGGTGCGGCGACCGGTGCGTTTTCTTCCCAGACCACCAGAGCGTCTTGCGCCACCCAGCCGCCGGCCACAGCTGCGGCCAAGGCCTTTTCCCCCAGCCCCTTGCCATAAGGCGGATCAAGGAAGATCAGATCAAAGGGTGCCGCCGGGTTCTGCCCCAGCTTCAGCGCGTCGCGGCGGGCCAGGGTGCAGCGGTTTTCGGCGCGGCAAATGGTGATGTTTTTGCGAATCAAACCGCCTGACACGCGCCCGTCGTCCACAAAAACCGCCTCAGCCGCGCCGCGTGACAGCGCCTCCAGCCCCAGCGCGCCGGTGCCTGCAAACAGGTCCAGCACCCGGGCGCCGGGAATGGCGCCGGTGTGCATCAGCACGTTGAACAGGCTTTCGCGCACCCGGTCGGTGGTCGGGCGCAGATGGGCGCCCGCATCGCCCTTGCCCACCGCGGCCAAGGCACGGCCGCGGAAGTCTCCTGCGATGATCCTCACGCTTTCAGCAGCGGCTTCAGATCGGCAGCCGGGTCGGCAACCACCGCTTTATCCGCTGTCTTACCCATATCGATCAGGCGTTTGCCCACCATATAGGCGCGCGGGTCATTCATCGCGTCCACTGCCACCAGCTGATCGCTCTTGTAATACCAGAACGACACCTGCCGGCCCTCGCCCTGGCGGGTGACCACATTGTCATAGCCGGTGTTCAGGCCCGCGATCTGCAATTTGACGTCATACTGATCGGACCAGAACCAGGGTGTGGCAATATACTCTTTGTCCGCACCCAGCATGTTCTGCGCCACCACTTCGGCCTGATCAATGGCGTTCGGCACGCTTTCCAGGCGGATGCGCTTGCCCTGAAACGGGAAGGAGGCACAATCGCCCGCCGACCAGATCGCGGCGTCCGAAGTGCGGCCCTTGGCGTCTGCCTTAATACCGTTGTCCAGCTCCAGCCCGGCCATTTCAGCCAGTTGCGACGTCGGGGTGATACCGACGCCAACGACGACAAAATCCACCTCAACGGCTTCACCGCCGCTCAGCACTGCGCGGGTCACCTTGCCGTTCTCGCCTTCCAGCCGCTCCAGCCCGACGCCTTCTCGGATGTCCACTCCGTGGGAGGAATGCAGGCTGCGGAAGAAGTCCGAGGTTTCCGGCGCCGCCACCCGCTGCAGGATGCGGTCGGCCATCTCGACCAGCGTCACTTGCACGCCGCGCTTGGCGCAGACCGCGGCTGCCTCCAGCCCGATGTAGCCGCCGCCGACGATCAGCGCACGCTTGCCCTCGGTCACATGCGGCGCCATTGCATCAACGTCGGTCAATCCGCGCACCACATAGACGCCGTCCAGATCGCCGCCGATCGCCGCCGGCAAGCGGCGCGGGTCGGAACCGGTGGTCAGCGCCAGCTGGTCGTAAGGGATCAGCTCATCGCCCAGGCTCACAGTTTTGGCTGCGGGATCGATGCCAGTCACCCGCTGGCCCAGCTTCAGGGTGATGTTGTTGTCCGCATAGAAACTTTCTGGCCGCAGGAACAGGCGTTCCAGCTCCATCTCGCCCAGCAAATAGGCCTTGGACAAGGGCGGGCGCTGATAGGGCAACGCCGCTTCAGCGCCGATCAGGGTAATCTCCCCGTCAAACCCGTCCTTGCGCAGTTTTGCCACCAGCGAGGACCCGGCCTGCCCTGCTCCAATAACGACGATGTGGGACATAATCCCTTGCCTCCCTCAGCAGTTCCCGTCACGCTTTCATCGGACCCTATATACCCGGGGCTCCAAAACGCAATCATGAGAAAGAGGAACCTGCGATGATTTCTGTTGGAGACCAATTGCCGGACGCGACACTGACGCTCATCGGAGACAACGGCCCCGAGCAGGTGCAGCTGTCAGACAAGCTGAAGGGGCGCAAAGTCGTGCTGTTCGCGGTTCCCGGCGCCTTTACCAGCACCTGCCATTCGGCGCATGTGCCCAGCTTCATCCGCACCAAGGATCAGTTCGCGGCCAAAGGTGTTGAGGAAATCATCTGCCTGGCGGGCAATGACCCGTTTGTCATGAACATCTGGGGCGAAAACACCGGTGCGGCCGAGGCCGGGATTACCATGCTGTCGGATGCCGAATGCACGCTGACCGAGGCAATCGGCATGCGTCTGGACGTGCCCTCAGCCGGTCTGATCGGCCGCTCGCTGCGCTATGCGATGCTGGTGGAGGACGGTGAAGTGAAAGTTCTCAACAAGGAAGAAAACCCCGGCCAGTGCGAACTTTCCGCGGGCGAAGGCTTGCTGGAATCAATGGGCTGACCCCTGTTCCGGCTGCGGCTGCCTGCCCCGGCGGCCGCAGGGCAACCCCTTAATAAACGGTGAAAAATAAGGTCAGCATGCCTGCCGGAATGTTTCGCGCGCGAAACATTTGGACAGAATTGCTGACCTTTCCGTCAGAGCGTCCGTTCACGTCTGCGGCTCGCCGAACAGCCCGTCCATCTTGCGCGCCAGTTTGGCATCCAGCGCGCTGACCCCGTCCACATCATGGGTGGTAAGAACCACCGTCACCCGGTTGTAGACATTGCTCCACTCCGGGTGGTGGTTCCATTTTTCGGCCCAGATCGCGGCGCGGGTCATCCAGCCGAAGGCATCGGCGAAATTGCTGAACTTGAAGACCTTGGTGATAGCATCCCGGCCCTCCACCATTTCCCAGCCGGTGGCAAACAGCGGCTCCAGCAGCGGACCGCGGGTGGCGTCGGACAGTTTCTCCGTCATTCTTGCTCCTCCACTTGGGCTTTGCGGAACGGGCCGTAATCGGTCAGGATTTCAATCTCTTCCTCGGTGGCGGCCCGTTCAGCCTCGAGGTAGCGTTCAACGGCCCCGGCAAACCCGGGATCGCCGATCCAGTGCAAGCTGTGCGTCTCGCACGGCAGATAGCCGCGCGCCAGCTTGTGTTCACCCTGCGCGCCCGCCTCAGCCCGGTCAAGCCCCAGGGCTATCGCCAGCTCTATCGCCTGATAATAACACAGCTCGAAATGCAGGCAGGGATGGTGCTCAACACAGCCCCAATAACGCCCGTAAAGCGTTTCGCGGCCTATGAAATTCAAGGCGCCCGCAACATAGCGCCCGTTGCGCTCCGCCAGAATCAGCGCCATATTCTGCGCCATCGTGTGATGGGCGATATCGAAGAATTGCCGCGTCAGATAAGGCGCACCCCATTTTCGCGCACCGGTGTCCTGATAGAATTCCCAGAAGGCATCCCAATGCTCAGGCTGCAGGCTGCTGCCCTGAAACACCCGGATCTCGCCGCCAAAGCACTGCGCCTGCATCCGCTCCTTGCGGATGTTCTTGCGCTTGCGCGAGGACAGCGCCCGCATGAAACCTTCGAAATCGGCATAACCGTCGTTTTGCCAGTGAAACTGCTGGGTAGAGCGGCGCATCAGCCCCATCTCCGCCCCCATCCTTGCCTCGTCCTGCGTGCAGAAGGTCACATGCAGCGATGACAGTTTGTTGTCGGCTGCCAGTTGCACCGCCCCCTGAACCAGCGCCGAATGGCCGATACCGTCAAAGCCGGGGCGCACCAGAAAACGCCGTCCCGTGGCCGGGGTAAAGGGCACCGCGACCTGCAGCTTGGGGTAGTAATGACCGCCGGCCTGTTCGTAAGCATGCGCCCAATTGTGATCGAAGATATATTCGCCCTGGCTGTGCCCCTTGGCGTAAAGCGGCGCACAGGCGATCAGCAGCCCGTCCTGATAGGCTGTCAGATATTGCGGCTGCCAGCCGGTGCCCGGCCCGACCGAGCCGCTGTCTTCCAGCGCGCTCAGAAACTGGTGGGTGGTGAACGGGTCCAGCGGACGGGTGCCGTCTGCCGCCTCAGGACAGGCACAGGCATCCCAGTCCTCTGCCGCGATCTGCGACAGTGAGGCCAGCATCCGGATTTCGATTTGCGCCTGGGTCATGCAATTCCTCCGCACCGCTTCAAAGATGTGGGGTCTGCGCCTGCGGGATCAAGGTGTTAGCGGCGAGAGGTACTGTTCAAACGTCACATTGTCGGCAAAGACACGCGCCGCGGTTTCCTCCGCCGCAGAGGTCACGGTCCAGCATAGCACCGGCACCCCATCGTTGCGCAGCGCCTGCACCCGCGGACGGGGCAGATCGCCGGCCTCGTGGCTGATAAAGCTCGACCCGGTACGCGCGAAATCCGGAATGCCGCGCAGGCCGTCGCAGACCGCCCTGGGCAGCTCCGGCCATTCCGCGGGATCATAGGCGCTGGTGGTGATGCCGCGGGCAATATCCGGCGCCAGCCGGGCCAGTTCCGCAACTGAATTGGGGTTAAAGGACATCACAGCCACAGGGCCGGCATAGCCCTTAAGCGCCTTTGCCGTGGCCCGCTCCAGCGCACCATCGGTAAGGCCCATTTCCCCGTTCTGATCCTTCAGCTCGATCAGCAGCGGCACCTGGCCTGCCACCAACTCCAGCACTTCCGCCAGTTCCGGAATGCCTTCCCCGTCGCCGCCTTTCAACGGAATTGCCTGCAACGCGCTGCAGGTCCTGGCGCGGACCGGCCCCGAGGCTTCCGCCAGCCGGTCCAGATCGTTGTCATGAAAGACCATGGCGCAGCCGTCACTGGACAGCTGCAGATCGATCTCAATCCCATAACCCGCCGCAATCGCTGCCCGGATGGCAGCGCGGCTGTTTTCCGGGCGCCCGTCCGCGGCATCATGCAGCGCACGATGGGCCAGCGGGACAGTCAGGATAGCGGCAGGCAGGGCGGGCTTCATTTGATCTGGAAAACGCCGTCGATTTCCACTGCGACACCCAGTGGCAGCGACACCGAGCCGACCGCAGAACGCGCATGGCGGCCGATATCGCCCAGGGCTTCGACCAGGAAGTCGGAGGCGCCGTTCACAACCATCGGCTGGCCGGTGAAGTCAGGGGCCGAGTTCACAAATGCGCCCAGCTTGACGACCCGCACCAGCCGGTCCAGATCACCGCCGCAAGCTGCCTTGAGCTGGGCCAGAAGCGCGATTGCACAGCGCTTGGCCGCAGCCTGGCCGGCCTCGACGTCCAGATCAGCGCCCAGCTTACCAGTGATCAGCCCGTTTTCATCAGCCGAGATCTGGCCTGCGATGTAAACCATATCGCCCGAAACCACATAAGGCACATAGTTTGCCGCCGGTGCCGGTGCTTCGGGCAGGGTTACGCCAAGCTCCTTCAGTTTTGCTTCAATGCTCATGGCCGATTTCCTTCCGAGTCTTTGCTGGCCGGGACGCTACCCGGACAGATGGAATTCGGAAAGAGCAAATACGAAGTACCAGTGCGGCTTTGCGCATTCTTGGCCCCGTTGAAGGGCCGCCGTTTTCCCGGGGCAGGCAGCCTTCAGCTTTCGCGGAAGGCCTTGTTGAAGTAGTCTGCGAGCGGCTTAACCAGATAGGCCAGCGGCGAGCGGTCGGCGGTGCGGATGTAGCTTTCCACCGGCATCCCCGGAATCAGCACCGTGCCCGCAGGCAGGCGGCCGCGTTCGCCGGGGTTGAGCTCGATCTCGGCGCGGTAATAGGAAATCCCGCTGCCCTGATCCTCAAAGGAATCCGCCGAGACCTGGGTGACATGGCCAAACAGCTCGGGCGTCGAGCGCTGGTCCAGCGCCGAGAACCGCAAAGTGACCTCCTGGCCGGTGTACAGCTGGTCGATATCCGTCGGCGCCACCTGCGCCGCAATCACCAGCGGCCGGTCCTGCGGCACCAGGTACAAAACCGGATCCGCAGGGCGGATCACCGAGCGCGGCGTCTGCACCTGCAGCCCGTAGACAATGCCGGAAACCGGCGCGGTGATATCCAGCCGCGCCAGGCGGCCCTGCAGCGAGCGGCGGTTTTCGGCCAGCTCCAGCTCCTGGTAGCGCAGGTCGCGCAGCCGGCTGATCGCCTCCTCGCGCTGGCTGGTGGCCAGCTTCAGGATCTCGATGTCGATCTCGGTGATGCGGCCCTCGGACTGTGCTTCCGAGGCCACCAGCTCGCCCAGCCGGCCCTGCAGATCGGCCTGGGTGCGGCGCAGGTTCAGCACCGTCGCCGCCTGTGCCAGCCCGCGGTCCAGGAGCGATTGCTGGCTCTCCAGCTCCTCGCCGATCAGCCCCAGCTGCACATTCATCGAGGTCTGCTGCGCCTCGACGCCGCGGATCTGCTCCTGGATCTGGGTGCGGCGCTTCTCCAGCTGCTCGATCTCGCGGGCGGTGGTGTCCTTGCGGGCCTGGAACAGGCGGCGCTGGCCCTGCACCAGATCGCTGACATCCGGCTGCACTTCAGCCGCCTGCAGCAGCTCCGGCTCAAAGGTGATCGCAGCGGCGGTGTCGCGCTCGGCTTCCAGCCGGCCGCGGCGCGCCATCAGCTCGAACAGCTGGCCCTCGGTGATCACCAGCTGCGAGGTCAGCTCATTGGCGTCCAGCCGGATCAGCGTGGCGCCTTCGGCCACGGTGTCGCCCTCATCAACCAGGATTTCAGCCACGATGCCGCCGTCCAGATGCTGCACGATCTGGCGGTTGCGGTCGACCTCGATGCGCCCCGTCGCCACCACCGCGCCGGAAATCGACGACAGCACCGACCAGGAACCGAAGCCGCCCACCAGCACCAGCAACGCCAAAAGGCCGATGATCAGCGGCCGCCGGGCCGGCCAGTTGCTTTGCCCGCTCATCGCACGCCTCCTGTGCCAGTGGCCTGGCGGATGTTCTGGTGGTTGGCGACCATTTCCTGCAGCACCTTGTCCTTGGGGCCAAAGGCGGTCTGGGTGCCCTTGTCGATCACCAGCAGCATGTCGCATTCCTGGATCGCCGCGGGCCGGTGCGCCATGATCAGCACCGAGCGGCCCTCGGCCTTGATCTGCTTGATCGCCTGATTGAGCGCGATCGAGCCTTCGTTGTCGAGGTTCGAGTTCGGCTCGTCCAGGATCACGATCACCGGATCGGCATAAAGCGCCCGGGCCAGGCCGACCCGCTGCATCTGGCCGCCCGACAGCCGCCCGCCGGTGGCGGTAACCTTGGTGTCATAGCCTTCGGGCAGTTTCAGGATCATCTCATGGGCGGCGGCCTTCCTGGCGGCTTCCACCACCTTTTCGGCATCCGGCTGCTGCTGCAGCCGGGCGATGTTCTGGGCAATGGTGCCGTCAAACACCTGCACCCGCTGCGGCAGATAGCCGATGTGGCCGCCCAGCACATCCGGCGCGTATTGATCCAGCGCCGCCCCGTCCAGCCGCACCGAGCCCGCGGCCGGCGCCCAGACCCCGGTCAGCGCCCGTGCCAGGGTCGATTTGCCCGAGCCCGACGGCCCGATCACCCCGATTGCCTGGCCCGGCTGCACCCGGAAGCTGACATTGCGCAACAGCGGCGTCTTGCTGCCCGGCGGCACCACCGCCATGCCCTGCACTTCCAGCAGCGCCTTGGGTTTCGGCAGCGCCGTGCGCTCGGCCTCCTCCGGCACTTTGGCCAGCAGTTCGGCCAGGCTGTGCCAGCCCTTCAGCGCCCGCTGCACCATCGCCCATTGGCCCAGGCCCAGTTCGATCGGCGCCAGGGCGCGGCCCATCAGGATCGACCCCGCGATCATCGCTCCCGGCGTCACCTCGCCCTGCAGCACCAGATAGGCGCCAAGCCCCAGCATCGCCGACTGCAGGAACAGCCGCAGCGTCTTGGTCAGCGTGGTGAAGCCGCCGCCGGTGTCATTGGCCGTCACACTGTCGGTGAGCGCCGCATCGCGGCCTTGCTTCCAGCGCCCGAAAGCCGCGCCGCGCATGCCCATCGATTGGATCATCTCGGCCTCGTTGCGGATCTCCTCGGACATCAGATTGGCCTTGTGGCCGGTCATATTGGCCTTTTGCACCGGCAGCCGGGTGAACAGCTGGTTGAGGATCGCAATCATCACCAGCACTGCGCCGCCGCCCAGGGCCAGCAGCCCAAGCCAGGGATGGAACAGGGCAATGCCCGCCAGAAAGACCGGGGTCCAGGGCAGGTCGAAGGCGGCGGTCAGCACCGGCGAGGAGATCAGCCGCTGCACCGATTCCAGATCCTGCAGCCCGGTCTGCGCCGCCGGATCCTGCGCCACCGCCGAGCGCCGGATCATCGCATCGAACACCCGGTGGTCCAGCGCCGCCTGCAGCCGCGCCCCGACCCGCGCCATGATCCGGCCGCGGGCGTAATCCAGCAGCCCCATCATGCCGTAGAGGAACACCACCAGCAAAGACAGCGCCAGCAGCGTCGCCTCCGAGCGGCTGCCCAGCACCCGGTCATAGACCTGCATCATGTACAAAGGCCCGGTCAGCATCAGCAGGTTCACGAAGAAACTGAAAATCCCGGTGAACCAGTACAGCCCCCGGCTCTGCTGACGCACAGCCCGAAGCTCATCATAACCGCTCTTATAAATGCTTTTATTCATGGTCAGTCTGCAATAGAAGTTCCCGGGCCATTGGTAGTGCCTGAAATTGTATCAGAACAGACACAAGCTGGTGAATAAATGTAATCGCACTGGAAATAGGCTGAGGAACCCTTATTTGCCCTCCGACCCGTCTGTTCCAGCATCAATTGGACACTTACCCGAATGCCTTTTCTTTTGCGACCGCTGAAATTTGTATCTGCGCTGATTTTGGCCGTTTTTGCGGCCGGCTGCGCAACACAGGATCCGGTTGCACGGGCCTCGGGTGAAGCCTTTGATCCTTATGAGCGCACCAACCGCACCATTCACAGCTTTAACCGCGGCGTTGACCGGCTGGCCTTCCGGCCTGCCTCCAAAGGGTATGTGGCAATCGTGCCGGCGCCGATGGTGACCAGCTTCTCGCATTTTGCCGAGAACCTGTCGATGCCCGGCCAGATGGTCAATGCGCTGCTGCAGGGCGATCTGAAACTGGCCGGCAATGCATTTTCGCGGTTTGTGATCAACTCCACCGTCGGTTTTGCCGGGCTTGCCGACCCGGCCAGCGAATTCAACGTGCCCGCAGTCGATACCGATTTCGGCGAGACATTGCACACCTGGGGCGTCGGCGAAGGCGCCTATGTGGAGCTGCCCCTGCTGGGCCCCTCCACCAGCCGCGACGCGGTCGGGGTTGCCGTCGATTTCTTCACCAACCCGCTGGGCTACGCCGAGCAGAATACTGCCGACAATATCACAATTTACGCTGAGATCGTGCGCCGCATGGGCGATCGTGGCAACTATTCCGACACGATCGACTCGATTCTCTACGAGAGCGCCGACAGCTATGCGCAATCGCGCCTGATCTATCTGCAGAACCGCCGGTTCCAGCTGGGGGATGGAGAGGAGATCCAGGAGATTGATCCGTTCGAACTGAACACTGAAGGATTTTGAATATGGACCGCCGCAAATTCCTGACCGGCCTGGGCGCCGGAGCCGCTGCTCTGATTGCCGCACCGCAAGCCCTGTGGGCGCTGACCGAAAACAGAGCCAGCACGCTGATCAACGGCCTGGTCGGCGACATCAACCGGGTGATCGATTCCGGCAAGGGCGAGAACGCCATGTTCCGCGAGTTCGAGCGGATCTTCAAGCGCTACAGCGACACATCCTATATCGCAGCCTATGCGCTGGGTGTGGACGGGCGCCGGGCGTCTGCGTCCCAGAAGAAGGCCTTTTCCAAGGCGTTCCAGGGCTACATCTCGCGCAAATACGGCAAGCGCTTTCGCGAATTCATCGGCGGCAAGCTGGAAGTCAAAGGCGTCAAGAAGGTGAAGAAATGGTATGAGGTGAGCACCATTGCCTACCTCAAGGGCCAGTCGCCGTTTGAAGTGACCTTCCTGGTGTCGGACCGCTCCGGCCGGGATCTGTTCTTCAATATGTTCATCGAAGGCGTGAACCTGCTCTTGACCGAACGCACCGAGATCGGCGCCATTCTGGACAGCCATAAGGGCGACATCGACGCGCTGATTGCAGAGTTGAAGCGGTTGAGCTGAAACAGGCACACAAAGAATGACAGTCAAAGGGCTCCCTTCGGGGAGCCTTTTCTTATTTGCAGTCCGGCCTGGCGCATTGCGGAGCAAAGGCAAAAACTCCCGCCCGTCGCTGCAGCATCCAGGATGCTGCGCTCCCGTTGGGCCTGGCGTCCTGCCCGGCGGGCAGGACGTGCGCCGCACCGTCAGGTGCGGCGCCGGACCCAACTGGCGGAGGGCCCCCTCAGGGGGCCTTCACCGGGCGGGAGCCCCACGTTTGCTGCAATCGGTCAGTTTCCGAGGATGTCGCGCAGGATGTTGTCCACCGCGCGGCCCAGTTCCTTGCCCAGCTGCGGCCCCTGACGGCGGCGGCGCTCGCGCCGGGTTTGCTGCGGCGGCGGGGCGATCGGGGCAGGCTCCAGCATCGGCAGCGGTTTGGGAGTAAGTCCGTCATGCACCCGCACCATGGTCTCGCGCCAGATCTCGGCCGGCAGGCCGCCGCCGGTCACACCCGATAGCGGCGTGTTGTCGTCATAGCCCATCCAGACCCCTGCCACATACTCCGCGGTAAACCCGATGAACCAGGCATCCTTGGCGGCAGAAGTCGTCCCCGATTTGCCAGCCGCCTGCCAGCCCGGGATCTGCGCCCGCTTGCCGGTGCCGCCCGAAATCACTTTCTCCATCATCCAGACCAGCTGCTGGGCGGCTTCGGGGCGGATCACCCGCTCGCCGATGCCGCCGCTGGCACCCATCAGCGCGTCGCTGTCGTTCACCAGCTTCAGCTCGGTCACCCCGTAGGGCGTCACCGAGGAACCGCCATTGAGGATGCCCGCATAGGCTCCGGTCATCTCCAGCAGAGTGCTTTCCGAGGCCCCCAGCGCCAGCGCCGGGCCTGCGGCCAGATCGCTGTCGATGCCGAAATCCTTGGCCACGATGCTGACCTTGTCCCGGCCCACCGCCTCGGAGACTTTCACCGCCGGCACATTCAGCGAATCCCGCAACGCCCGTGCCAGGGTGACTTCACCATAATACTTCCGGGTATAATTCTCGGGGCACCACTGGCCGGAGCCGGGAATATTCATGCAGTATTTTGCGTCCAGCACCCGGTCGTAGGGGGAATAGCCCAACTCCAGTGCCGTGGCGTAAACAAAAGGTTTAAAGGCCGATCCGGTTTGCCGTTTGGCCTGGGTCGCGCGGTTGAACACGCCGGAGACCCGCGTCTTGCGGCCGCCCACCATCGCGCGCACCGCGCCATCGGCGCTCATCACCACAATGGCCGCCTGCGCCTTGGAGCCCGGGCGGACCTTATTCTCAAAGATGTATTTCAGTGCTTCCTCTGCCGCGCCCTGCAGGCGCTGATCCAGGGTCGAGCGGATCACCACATCCTCGGTGGTCTGATCGCCCAGGAAATCCGGGATGGAATCCATCACCCAATCGGCAAAGTACCCCCCTGCCCGTGCCGCCGCGGCTTCGCTCAGCACGGCGGGGGCGTTCTGGTTCTGCTGCATCTCGGCGGTGGTCAGATAGCCCTGCTCCTGCATCAGCCGCAGTACAGTGGCCGCCCGGTCCTGTGAACGTTGCAGGTTGTTGGTGGGCGCCAGCGTCGAGGGCGCAGTCAGCAGACCCGCCAGCATCGCACCTTCAGCCGGGTTCAGCTGGTTGGCGGACTTTCCGAAATAGCGTTGCGCTGCAGCCTCGGCACCGTATGCACCGCCGCCCATATAGGCGCGGTTCATGTAGATCGAGAGGATCTCGTCCTTGGTGTACTTTGCCTCCATCGCCAGGGCAAAGATCGCCTCGGTGCCCTTGCGCCACAGCGAGCCCTTGCGGCAGTCGGCCTCATAAGCGCTTTCGCTTTTCCATTCGTCCGGATCATAGACCCGGCCCAGGCACAGCAATTTGGCGGCTTGCTGGGTGATGGTGGAACCGCCATGGCCCGACAGCGGACCGCGGCCTTCGCGCAGGTTGATGCGGATGGCGCTGGCGACGCCGCGCGGGGAGATGCCGAAGTGGCGGTAAAACCGCTTATCCTCGGTCGCGACAACCGCGTTCTTCAGGTGCGGCGAAACGGTATCTGCCCGAATAACCCCGCCAAACTGATCGCCGCGCCAGGCAAAGACGTCCCCCTTGCGGTCCAGCAGGGTGACCGACCCGCGCGCGCGCCCGTCCAGATAGGCCGAGACCTCGGGCAGCTTGGCATACTGCAGCGCCACCGCCAGACCGACCAGCAGGCAGACCACCATGCCGACGCGCCAGCTGAAGCCCCAGACCAGCCGGAACGCCCAGACAAAAGGCGCCAGCAAGAGACCGATGAAGCCGCGCTTCTTTGGCGCTGGTTTCGCCCGTGTCTTTTTGCGGGAAAACAGGCCGAACAGGCCGGTCTTCTTGGGTTTGGCCTTGCGTGCAGGTTTCTTGCGCGCAGGCTTTTTCGCAGCGGAAGGTTTGCCCTTGCCGCCCGCGGAATAGCGTTTTTCTGCCACCAAAGGCTTGCGCCCGGATCCTTGTGCCATCGTCATGTCCTGCCCGGTTTGCCCGTTTCCCGGGACAATACCCTGCCCGCCCCGGTTTGTAGAGGGGGCAGAATCCGGAGCTTTCCCCCTTTGCCAGATGGCCGGTTTTTAAGCGAAGCGGGCAAAAGGCGCAAAATTATTGTGCGTGCGCAGAATGACACGCGGAAACTTGCTGGCCTTGGGCTTTGCACGACTCGGGCCGGGGGTTTTGCTGCAGGTGCACAATGCATCGGCTCAGACATGATGCTCAGGGCCGGAGCAGCGCGGAAACCAAGGGATGCAGAGATGAAAATGATCATAGCCGCCATCAAGCCCTTCAAGCTGGACGAGGTCCGCGAGGCGCTGACCGGTCTTGGCGTGAGCGGGCTGATGGTCACCGAAATCAAGGGCTTTGGCGCCCAGGCCGGGCACACGGAAATCTACCGCGGCGCCGAATACGAGGTGAATTTTGTCCCCAAGCTGAAGCTGGAACTGGTGGTGCCCGCCGATCAGGCAGACCAGGCCATCAGCGCAATTTCCGGGTCCGCCCGCACAGGGAAGCTGGGTGAAGGCAAGATCGGCGACGGCAAGATTTTTGTTCTGGACGTGGAACAGGCCGTGCGGGTGCGCACCGGCGAAACCAACCTCGAGGCGCTCTGAAGGCGCCCGGCATGGAGGAAAGACTTATGAAGACCCTGAAACTTCCCCTGGCGGCGCTGGCACTGGCCGCGCTGCCGGGTCTGGCACTGGCCCAGGACGGCCCTGCGCCGGGCGTGAACCCCGCGACCGATACCGTATTCATCCTGAACTCGCTGCTGTTTCTGATCGGCGGCTGCCTGGTGTTCTGGATGGCCGCTGGCTTTGCCATGCTGGAGGCCGGCCTGGTGCGCTCCAAGAACGTGACCATGCAGCTTACAAAGAACATGGCGCTGTTCTCGCTGGCTGCCGTATTCTACTGGCTGATCGGCTATAACCTGATGTATCCGCTGGGCAATTGGGCGGTTGACGGTGTGCTGTCCGGAGTATTCGGCCCCGGCGTGCTGGAGGCGGTGGGGATCACCGCGGAAGGTGCAGATGACTATTCCTATGCCACAACCGGCTCGGACTTCTTCTTTCAGCTGATGTTCTGTGCCGCCACTGCCTCGATCGTTTCGGGCACTTTGGCAGAGCGCATCAAACTGTGGCCTTTCCTGATTTTCACCATCGTTCTGACCTCGGTGATCTACCCGTTCCAGGCCAGCTGGAAATGGGGCGGCGGCTTCCTGGAGCAGATGGGTTTCCTGGACTTCGCAGGTTCGACCGTGGTGCATTCGGTGGGCGGCTGGGCGGCGCTGACCGGGGCGCTGATCCTGGGGCCTCGCATTGGCAAATACAAGGACGGCAAGACCGTCCCGATGCCCGGCTCCAACCTGGCGCTGGCAACGCTTGGCACGTTCATCCTGTGGATGGGCTGGTTCGGCTTCAACGGCGGCTCGCAGCTGGCGATGGGGTCGATTGGGGATGTGGCTGACATTAGCCGGATCTTCGCCAATACCAATGCCGCCGCAGCGGGTGGCGCGGTGGCCGCGCTGGTGCTGACGCAACTGCTGTTCAAAAAGCCGGACTTGACCATGATCCTGAACGGCGCGCTGGCCGGTCTGGTGGCGATTACTGCCGAACCGCTGACGCCGGGTCTGGGGCTCTCCACCCTGATCGGTGCCATTGGCGGCGTGATCGTGGTCTTTGCAGTACCGTTCCTGGACAAGCTGCAGATCGACGACGTGGTCGGCGCCATCCCGGTGCATCTGCTTTGCGGTATCTGGGGCACTGTTGCGGTCGTGTTGTCGAACCCTGATGCAACACTGTTGAAACAGCTGACCGGGATTGCCGTGGTGGGGGTCTTCACCATCGCCGCCTCGGCCATAGTGTGGATCATCCTGCGCGCCACCACCGGCATCCGGGTGGAGGAAGAGGATGAGGTCAACGGGCTGGACATGGCGGAGCTGGGCATGGAGGCCTATCCGGAATTCTCGCCAAGCTGACCCATTGCACAGCATTGAAACAAAAGGACGGCGCTTTCATGGAGCGCCGTCTGTGTATTTGCAGCGCGCAAAAGTTTTGGAAAACTTTTGCCAAGACTTTTCCAAAAGTCTTGGATTTGCAGCCGCCATAGAAAAACGCGCCCCGGAAGGAGCGCGTTTCGGGTTGTCCTGACGGCGTGGCCTCAGACGCCGGCGTCGACGATCGCCTTGGCCAGCACCGGCACGGTTTGCGCATTAAGGCCCGCGATATTCAGGCGGCTGTCCCCAACCATGTAGATGCCGTTGTCCTGCCGCATCTTCTCGACCAAATCCGGCGTGGTGCCCAGAAGCGAGAACATGCCGCGGTGCTGGGCGATGAAGCCGAACCGGTCCGAGCCGGTCAGCCGCTGCAATTCATCCGCAAGGTTTTGGCGCAGGTCCAGCATGCCAAGGCGCACTTCTTCCAGCTCTGCCGCCCAATCGGCGCGCAAAGCCTCATCGTTCAGGATCATCGTCACCAGACGCGCGCCGTGATCCGGCGGGAAAGAGTAATTCTGGCGGTTCAGAAACGCCAGCGTGCCCTGGTTCAGCCCTTGCGCCCCCGCATCGTTGGACACCGCCATCAACAGGCCGGTGCGCTCGCGGTAGATGCCGAAGTTTTTGGAGCAGCTGGCCGCAATCAGCACCTCGGGGCAGCTGGAAGCGACCAGGCGCACACCCAGCGCATCCTCTTCCAGACCGTTGCCGAAGCCCTGATAGGCAATGTCGATCATCGGGATCAACCCGCGTTCGTTCAGCAGCGCAATGACCTCTTTCCACTGCACTTCATTGAGGTTGGCACCGGTCGGATTGTGGCAGCAGCCGTGCAGCAGCACCACGTCGCCTTTTTGCGCGCCTTTCAGGTCTTCCATCATGCCATCAAAGTTCACACCGCGGGTTTCGCGGTCGAAATAGCGGTAGGTGATGGTCTCAATGCCGACATAGTTCAGGATCGACACATGGTTCGGCCAGGTCGGGTCCGACACAAACACCCGGGCCTTGGGGTTGGCCATCCTGATCAACTCAAACGCCTGGCGCACCGCGCCGGTGCCGCCGGGGGTCGCGGCTGCCGCGATATTGCCACGCGCCACCGCATCGCCCAGAATCAGCTTGATCATCGCATCCGCATAGGCCGGATCGCCGGCCAGGCCGACGTAGGCCTTGCTGGTCTGTTCTTCCCACAGCTTGTGCTCAGCCGCCTTGATCGCGCGCATCACCGGGGTGACGCCCTCGGCGTTCTTGTAAACACCGACGCCAAGGTCGATCTTGTCCGCGCGCGGGTCGTCGCGGTACATTTGCATCAGCGCCAGGATCTTGTCAGCGGGCTGGGGTTTCAGGGTCTCGAACATCAGTTCTCTCCGGTAGCAACGGGAAGGGTCGGGAAGGCACCCCATTCCGACCACGACCCATCATAGACCGCATGATCGGTCTTGCCGATGCGCTCCAGTGCAAGGCTGAGGACGGCGGCGGTGACGCCCGACCCGCAGGTGGTAATCACAGGTTTGTTCAGATCGGCACCGGCCGCGGCAAACACGGCGCCCAGTCCATCAGCATCTTTCATGGTGCCATCCGCATTCAGCAAGCTGCCAAAGGGCACGTTTTTCGATCCGGGGATATGCCCTGCCCGCAGACCTTCGCGGGGTTCCGGCACATCGCCGCGGAACCGCTCGGCGGCGCGGGCGTCGATGATTTCATGGTCGCCCAGTTTGGCAGCAGACGACACCTGTGTGACATCACGGACCATGTGGTTTTGCACCCGCACGGTCATATGGCGGTCGCGGATCACCGGCGGCAAGTCTTCAACCGGGCGGCCTTCGGCCTGCCATTTCGGGAAGCCGCCGTCCAGCACGGCGATGTTGTGCTGGCCCATCAGCCGGAACAGCCACCAGACCCGGGCGGCGGATTTCAGCCCGGCAGTGTCATAGACCACAACCTGATGGCCGTCGCCCACACCCATCGCCCTCAGGCGGGACATGAACTTCTCAACCGGCGGCACCATATGCGGCAATTCCGAGCGGTGGTCCGAGATATCATCAATGTCAAAAAAGCGCGCGCCGGGGATATGGGCCGCATCATACTCAGCCTTGGGGTCGCGGTCTTCCTGCGGCAAATACCAGGATGCGTCCAGCACCCGCAGGTCCGGATCCTTCAGATGGGCGGCCAGCCAGTCGGTGGAAACCAGCGTCTTCGGATCATCCTGCATCAAAGCGTCTCCCTTTCTGCGCATGCGCCATGGGTACATCCGGCGGCGCAGCGGTGCAAGACCGCGCCGCCCTCTACCTGCGGTTACAAAAATCTTGCGGGGCTTTAACGGAGCGGTAATAACATGGACCCCAGTTTCAGCATATCACTGCAAAGGCCCATTGTATGTCCGGTTTCCCCAGTTTCCTTGCAGCATTTCTGATTGCAGCGGGCATGTGCTGCCCCGGTGCCTTGCGCGCGGAATGCGTGGATTTCGGCAAAACATGCATTGGCAGCAACGACTTGAAGGCAAAGGTCCGGATTGGAAACCACACGCCGGACTTGCAGGGGCTGATCCAGTTCACTGAGCTGACTGACCTTACACTGATGGCCGACCTGCGGTTCAAGGAGCCTGTCGATCTGTCCCCCCTCGCCGCGATGCCAAAGCTGGAAAGGCTGGCCTTGGTCAACATCACCGCGCCAGGCCTTGTGCCACTGACCCGGCTGCCGCGGCTGAAGCGGCTCAGCCTTGATTCTGTCCGCGCGCCGGATTTCACCCCGCTGGCCCGGATGACACAGCTTGAACACCTCTCGGTCTGGGGTGCCGGGGACGTCACCGATCTGTCCTTTGCCAGCAGCCTGACCCGGCTGCAAAGCCTGAATATCGCGGATTCCGGTATCTCCGACCTAAGCCCGCTGTCAGGCCTTACCGGGCTGGAGGTTTTTCTTGCCTTCAACACTCAGGTCTCTGACCTCAGCCCGCTGGCAGGCACCAACCTGCAGGTGGCCTGGATCTCCAATTGCCCGGTCCAAAGCGTGGCTGCACTGGCCGCCTCCGACCGGCTGGAGATGCTGCGCGCCGATGGAACTCAGCTGAAAAACCTGGAGGGGCTGGAGGGAAAACCTGCATTGCACACCCTGATCCTGTCAGACACGCAGGTGGCGGACCTGATCCCGATAAAAGGGGCAACCGGTCTGAAGGAGCTGGCCTTGGACGGAACCCGGATCAGCGACATCACACCGCTGAAAGGGCTGGATGCGCTGCACAAGCTGAACCTGACAGACACGGACGTCTCCAGCCTTGCGCCTCTGGCGGGCAAAAACCTGCGTGTGCTGTCGCTCACCAATACTGCCGTGTCCAGCCTTGCTGCGGTGCAGGACATGGAGACCCTTTGGGACTTCAGCATTTCCGGAACAGCCGTCACCGATCTCACCCCGCTTAAGAACCTTAAAGAGCTTTCGATTCTCCGGGCGATCGGTCTGCCCGTCGAGGCGCTGCAGCCGTTGCTGGAGGTTGAAAACCTGCGGATTGTCTTTGCCGGCCCTGACTTCGAGACGCACAGGCGCCTGCTTGGGAAAGAGAATATAGCCCAGTACATCGCAGCCACCCCCTAACAGGTACAGTTTCAGCGCGGTCTGCACTGGCGCTGATCTTCGGCAGCGGCGGCGGCACATCCCGCTGGGCCGCGGTCTCTGTCCGGGCTTGATCCAAAAGCGAACCTGCAGGGCAACGCATGTCTGACTTAACCAGTCAGACACCCAAAGCACCCCCAGAACCCCGGGACCAGCCCCGGCGGCACCGGCCGGCTGCAGGGGATTGTCAGGCAGAATAACACCAATGCCATGACACGCATCGGTATCCGCTTGCAGGCGCACAAACCCTGCTTCTTTCTGGTTGGAAATACCCTCGGGTGAATTGGCCGCCAGGCCAAGAGGGCAGCGCCCTCCCCTGATCAGCGTGCGTCCTTCAACAGCCGCTGCTTCTGGCGGGACCAGTCGCGCTTGGCCTCACTCGCCCGCTTGTCGTGGTTCTTCTTGCCCTTGGCGATGCCCAGCTTGATCTTGGCGCGGCCCTTGTGGTTGAAGTACAAAACCAGCGGCACCAGGGTCATCCCCTTGCGCTGGGTGGCGTTCCACAGATCCGACAGTTCTTTGCGCGATACCAGCAGCTTGCGGCGGCGGCGCTCTTCATGCTTGAACAGCTTGGCCTGCTCGTAAGGCGGGATATAGGCGTTCACCAGCCACAGCTCGCCGTTCTCCACCGCGGCATAGCTGTCGGCGATGTTGGAACCGCCCCCGCGCAGCGCCTTGACCTCGGACCCCTCCAGCATGATGCCGCATTCGATATCATCTTCGATCGCGTAATCGTACCGCGCCCGCCGGCTTTCGGCGATCACTTTGTAATTCGGGTCGGATGTCTGCTTCTTATTGGCCATGGGAGGCAGATGTAAGGCGGCGCGGCGGCGGGCGCAAGGCGCGCATCACGCCTTGCGGCTGCGCAGCAGCGTGAAAACACCGCTGCCGACAATCACCGCACTGCCGATCAGGGTCAGCATATCGGGCCGTTCGCCAAAAACCAGCACCCCCAGCACCATGGCAAAGATCAGCCTGGTATAGCGGAACGGCGCAATCACCGAGATTTCGCCCGCCCGCATCGCCCCGGACAAAGCGTTATAGGCAATGACGCCGATCACCGTGGCTGCCGTGATTTTCAGCGAATTGCCCAGGCTTGGCCAGACCGCCCCGCCCGTCCAGCCCAGCGCGGCCACACCGGCAACCACCAGCATGGCAAAACCAAGGAACCCCAGCTGGTTGTTGCTCATATCTTTAGGCGCCGCGCGAGTGGCCAGATCACGGCCCGCAAACCCTAGCGTGCCGGCAACCGCAAACAGCGAGGCAGGTTCAAACCCGCTTAGCCCCGGCCGCAGGATCAGCAGCACCCCGGCAAACCCCAGCCCGATCGCCAGCCAGCGCCGCCAGCCCACCGTCTCGCCAAAGAACACCACAGCACCTGCAGCCACAACCAAAGGCGTTGCCTGCAGGATGGCCGAGGCCGAGGACAAAGGCGTCAGCGCAATCGCCAGCGTGTAGCACAGGCGTCCTGCGACCTCTGCCACAGACCGCAGCAGCATCGGGCGCGTGCCGAAACCCGGGTGCCAGGGGGCGTGACCCTGCGCACGCGCCATCGCGGCAAAGATCACCATGCCGCCCGACCCGAACAGGATCAGAATCTGTCCTACTGGAATGTCGCGGGCTGCGGATTTGATGAACATATCCTCCAGCGCAAAAGTGGCCATGGCCAGCACCATCAACAGGCTTCCGCGCAGCGTGTCCATTCCGGTGCCCTTTCAAATCCAGAAAACTCAATGGCTTGGGCAAGTGGTAGGCCCGCCGCAGACAATGCACAAGTAAAGGATTTCAGTCCCGCTGCGTCAGACCTGCCTGCCGGTAATGGTGCATGTTGAGAAAAGCCGCGCCGGTCCCGGCGCTGCGGTAGCCATGCGGCTGGTCGGCGGCAAAGCGCAAGCCCTGCCCGGCCTCCAGCGGCACCCATTCGCCGCCCCGCAGCACCTCCATTGACCCGTGCAGCACAAACACTTCCTCGGTCACACCGGTGTCATGCGGCTGGGACTGGTGGCTTTGCCCTGGCCGCAGCGTGACCTTAAAGGTCTCGGCCCCCAGCAGCGGATCGAAGGGAAAAACGATTTTCACACCGATGCTGCCGGGAAACTGCACGGTTTCATAGACACCCGCCGCCTCTCCCACGGGTCGCGTCGCTTCGCCGATCAACGCGGTCAGCGGCAGGTGAAACCCTTTGGCGATCTTCCACAGGGTGGCAATCGTCGGGCTGGATTCGCCGCGCTCGATCTGCCCCAGCATTGCCTTGCTGACCCCTGTGATCTCCGCCGCTTTGGACAGGCTAAGCCCCGCCTGCGTACGGATGTTGCGCAGGTTCAGGGTGATGGTTTCATCGCTCATAAGATCCGCCGCTCAAAAAACACTTGTGCGTTATAGCGCACGATGTGTAGTGTACGCTATAACGCACAACACCCCTAGCCGATCCGGCGCCAGAGGAAAAGCCGCATGCTCAAGGATCTGAAACTCTCGCATCTTGTCTCCGGCGCGGTGGCCGTGCTGGTGGGCTATACCGGTTCGGTTGCGATCATCTTTCAGGCGATTGAGGCCGTCGGCGCCACCCCGTCCCAGGCGGGCAGCTGGATGCTGGTGCTGGGGCTGGGCATGGGGATCACCTGCCTGATCCTGTCGCTGATCTACCGGATGCCGATCCTGACAGCCTGGTCCACCCCCGGCGCGGCGCTGCTGGCGGTCAGCCTGAACGGCGTGCCGCTGGCCGAGGCGGTCGGCGCTTTCCTGTTATGCGCCGTGCTCTTGACCCTTACCGGCGTCACTGGCTGGTTTGCCGCCCTCTCCCGCCTTATCCCGGACAGCCTGGCCAGCGCTATGCTGGCGGGCATTCTGTTCCAGTTCGGCCTCTCGGCTTTCACGTCGCTGCAAAGTGACACCGCGCTGGTGACGGTGATGGGTCTCACCTTCCTTGCGGGCCGCAAACTGTTTCCGCGCTACACAATCCCAGCGGTGCTGGCGGCAGGTGTGGCCTGGTGCTCAGGCACCGGAGCTTTTGGCAGCTTGGAGGCGCTGGACTTTACCCTGGCCCGCCCCGAATTCATAATGCCGGCTTTTTCGCTGCCTGTGCTGATCGGTATCGGCCTGCCCTTGTACATCGTCACCATGTCCTCGCAGAACATGCCCGGTGTGGTCGCGCTGAAGGCCTGCGGATACGCGCCCCCTGTCTCCGCCAGCCTGACCGTCACCGGGCTGGCCTCGCTGATCCTTGCGCCCTTCGGCGGCTTTGCCTTCAACCTCGCCGCCATCACAGCTGCGATCTGCGCAGGGCCGGAGGCGGATGAGAACCCGGACACCCGCTATCTGGCCGGTGTCATGACGGGCCTCGTCTACATTCTGGTGGGTTTGGGCGGCGCTACCGTGATCAGCCTGTTTCTGATCGCACCCAAGGCGTTGGTGGCCACCGTCGCGGGCCTTGCGCTGCTGTCAACTATCGGCAACAGCCTGTCTGCCGCGCTGTTAGATGCCAAAGGCCGGGAGGCGGCACTGATCACCTTTATGACCACGGTGTCCGGTGTCAGCTTCTTTGGAATCGGCGCGCCGTTCTGGGCGCTGGTGCTGGGACTGGCGGTGAATCACTGGCTGAAAAGCCCCGAGCCCGCGCCCGCCCGCGCCAGAGAATCAACCCGAGAGACATTTCACCGCTGAAATCCGGCGCCAACTGCGCCAAAATTACCGAACAGCCCCCCGGCAGGTTGCCTTTATTGCGCAAATCGTGTCCCTGAGGGCAAAGACTAAGGGAAATAGCCTGATGCCAATGTACCGATCCAGAACCTCCACCCATGGCCGCAACATGGCGGGCGCGCGCGGATTGTGGCGCGCCACCGGCATGAAAGACGATGATTTTGGCAAACCGATCATCGCCATCGTCAACTCCTTTACCCAGTTCGTGCCCGGCCACGTCCATTTGAAGGACCTGGGCCAGATGGTCGCCCGTGAGGTCGAGGCGGCCGGCGGCGTCGCCAAGGAGTTCAACACCATCGCGGTGGATGACGGTATCGCCATGGGCCATGACGGCATGCTGTATTCACTGCCGTCGCGCGAAGTGATTGCCGACAGCGTCGAATACATGGTCAACGCCCATTGCGCCGATGCCATGGTCTGCATCTCCAACTGCGACAAGATCACACCGGGCATGCTGATGGCCGCGATGCGGCTGAACATCCCGGCGATCTTTGTCTCCGGCGGCCCGATGGAAGCAGGCAAGATCGACATTGCCGATCTGGACATGAAGAAGATCGACCTGGTCGATGCGATGGTCGCCGCAGCGAATGACAAGTTCACCGATGAGCAGGTCCAGCACATCGAAGAGAACGCCTGCCCCACCTGCGGGTCGTGCTCGGGCATGTTCACTG
Source organism: Leisingera sp. MMG026 (assembly GCF_021654205.1). Taxonomy (NCBI): domain Bacteria; kingdom Pseudomonadati; phylum Pseudomonadota; class Alphaproteobacteria; order Rhodobacterales; family Roseobacteraceae; genus Leisingera; species Leisingera sp. MMG026. The sequence goes on from NZ_JAKFZM010000022.1 coordinate 29,473, forward strand.
CCAACTCGATGAATTGCCTGGCCGAGGCCCTGGGCCTGGCGCTGCCCGGCAACGGCTCGACCCTGGCGACCCATGCGGACCGCAAGCACCTGTTCCTGGAGGCCGGCCGCAAGATCGTCGACATCACCAAGCGTCACTATGTCGGCGAGGAAAAGGGCCTGCTGCCGCGCGAGATTGCCACGTTCAAGGCGTTTGAGAACGCGATGAGCCTGGACATTGCCATGGGCGGCTCCACCAACACGGTGCTGCACCTGCTGGCCATCGCCAATGAGGGCGAAGTCGACTTCAACATGTCCCACATGGACCAGCTGAGCCGCAAGGTACCCTGCCTGTGCAAGGTGGCGCCGAACACAGCCAATGTGCATATGGAAGACGTGCACCGGGCCGGCGGTATCTTCTCGATCCTGGGTGAATTGTCCCGTGCAGGCCTGTTGCATAATGATTGCAGCACCGTGCACTCCTCGACCATGGGCGAGGCGATTGCCAAGTGGGACGTCAAGGTTGCCAATAACCCCGAAGCCGAAGAGCTGTTCAAGGCAGCCCCCGGCGGCGTGCGCACAACGCAAGCCTTCAGCCAGTCGAACCGCTATAAAGAGCTGGACGTGGACCGCGCAGGCGGCGTGATCCGCTCGCAAGAGCACGCCTTCAGCCAGGACGGTGGCCTTGCGGTGCTGTTCGGCAATATCGCGCTGGACGGCTGCATCGTGAAAACAGCCGGTGTCGATGCCAGCAACCTCACCTTCAACGGCTCGGCCTATGTCTGCGAAAGCCAGGACGCGGCGGTCAACGACATCCTGACCGGCAAGGTCAAAGAAGGCGACGTGGTTGTGATCCGCTATGAAGGCCCGCGCGGCGGTCCGGGGATGCAGGAAATGCTCTACCCGACCTCCTATTTGAAGTCGAAAGGCCTGGGCAAGAAATGCGCGCTGCTGACCGACGGGCGCTTCTCCGGCGGCACCTCGGGCCTGTCGATCGGCCATGTCTCGCCCGAGGCCGCCGAAGGCGGCACCATCGGCCTAGTGCGCCAGGGCGACACCATCGAGATCGACATCCCCAACCGTTCGATCCACCTGGCAGTCTCCGACGAAGAGCTGGCGGCACGCCGCGAGGAACAGGACGCCAAAGGCTGGAAACCCGCCGAGCCGCGCAAGCGCAAGGTTTCCAAGGCGTTGAAGGCCTATGCGCTGCTGGCCACCTCCGCCGCCAAGGGCGCCGTCCGCGCGCTGCCCGACGAGGATTGAAGCCCTTCAGTCACGAAACATTCAATACCCGCCGCAAAAAACGCGGCGGGTTTTCTTTTGGCGCCTGTCCCTGAACCGCCTCTCAGCATCATTCCTGTTTCAGCAAAAAACTCCCGCCCCCGCTACGCCCCGCTAGCTAACGCCAGCGCGCCGAGCGGCGTTGGGCCAAGCGCCGCGCTAACGCGCGGCGTGCCTCCGGCGGTGAGTATTTGGAACCAGAAAGAAGCTGTGCAGACATTTCAGGAGCGCCGCCGCGCCAGCGGCGCCCGGCCCAAGGTTTGCCGCTGCATCTTTGATGCTGCGGCTCAGGCGCGGGAGCCCCTTTTCCTCCCTGCCGCCTCACTCCCCCAGCTTGGCGTGCACCTCGTCCAGGTCGATCTCGCCCACCGGCATCTTGTTGCCCGGGTTCTCGAAATCGTATTTGAACAGCTCGAAATCGCGTTTGTAGATCTCGTAGACCAGATGCATCGACAGGTCGTCGAAATAGTCCTCAACGGCGTGCGCGCGCTTGGGGCCGTGGCCTTCGCTTTCGTTGAAGCGCGGGATCGACGCCAAATCTACCGCATGCGGCGTTTCGATCGCATCAAGCACGCCTTGCATGCCGGCGTTGAAATCTTCGGTCCAGAAGATCCGGTTGTAGCGGCCGCCGTTCAGGATGAAGGTGGACACATGCCCCGACATCGCCGACCAGTGGATGTCCGGGTCCATCGGGCGGCGCCAGCGGATGGTGTCGCGCACGAACAGCAGGAACCGGCGGAAGCTGGCGATCTGGTCGAATTCCTGCTTGCCGTCGTCGCCGCCGACCTCGATGCCGTATTCATAGGCCAGCTTGGGCACCAGATTGCCGCGGTAGCGCCGCCCGTTGCGCTGGATGCCGCAGATCTTGTCAAAGAACGAGCTGAGCACGCGGGTGTAAGGATTGCGAACACAGGTAAAGGCGTAAGACCGATGCCCCTGTACATTGCGGGTGATCGGACCCTGGCTGTGTTCCAGCGCCCATTTGTGCAGGCCCTGCTTGGCGTCATGGATATCGCCCTCGAAGAACTGCCCATGATCGGAGTAATGCAGGATCTGCCCGATCGTCGAGCAGGCGCATTTCGGCACCACCCGGTAGACCACACTTTCACTTTCCGTCATCCAAGTGCCGGGAAACCCCATCCGCTGCCCTCTTGATTATTCTTGCCTTGTCCCCAGCAGTATTCGCATATGTTTACCGAAACGGGAACTATCTGGTTTATTCGTGCCTTAAGCCCGCTTATCAAGGGAAACAATCAGGCAAAACAAGGCAATCCGTCCACGCCATGGCAAAAATCGCATATATTCTGCTCTGCCATAAAGACCCCGAGGCGATCATCCAGCAGGCTGAGCGGCTGACCGCGGCTGGTGATTACATGGCGATTCACTTTGACGGGCGGGCGGCGCCGGAAGACTACCAGCTGATCCGGGCTGAACTGGCAGACAATCCAAATGTGACCTTTGCCAAAAAGCGGATCAAATGCGGCTGGGGGGAATGGTCGCTGGTCGAGGCGACGCTGCACGCGCTGCGCAGCGCGGTTGATGAATTCCCGCGTGCCACCCATTTCTACATGCTGTCGGGCGATTGCATGGCGGTGAAAACGGCGGAGTATGCCCACCGGTTCCTTGATCAGCATGACAAGGATTTCATCGAAAGCTTCGATTTCTTCGAAAGCGACTGGATCAAGACCGGCATGAAGGAAGACCGGCTGATCTACCGGCACATTTTTAACGAGCGCAAGCACAAGCAGCTGTTCTACTGGAGCCACGGCCTGCAGAAACGCCTGGGGCTGCAGCGCGAGGTGCCGGCCGATATCCAGGTGCAGATCGGCAGCCAATGGTGGTGCCTGCGCCGCCGCACGGTGGAGTGGATCCTGGATTTCACCCGCAGGCGCCGCGATGTGATGCGGTTCTTCCGCACCACCTGGATCCCGGATGAAACTTTCTTTCAGACCCTGGTGCGCCACCTGATCCCGGAAGGAGAGATCGAGACCCGGACCCTCACCTTCCTGATGTTCACCGATTACGGGATGCCGGTGAATTTCCACAATGACCATTACGACCTGCTGCTGAGCCAGGACTTTTTGTTCGCCCGCAAGATCAGCCCCGAAGCGACAGAATTGAAATCGCGGCTTGGGCGGCTTTATGCGGCGCAAGGCATCGACTTTCAAATCTCGAACGAGGGGCGCAGCCTGTATACATTCCTGGTCCAGCGGGGCCGGATCGGGCGCCGGTTTGCACCGCGGTTCTGGGAGACCGAAAGCTCGCTGGGGCGTGAACGCGAGCTGCTGATCGTGATCTGCAAGAAATGGCACGTGGCCAAGCGGCTGCTGGAACAGATCCGCCAAGTGACCAATATCCCGGCCATCGAATACCTGTTCAACGAAGAAGACACCCCTTTGCCCGACCTCGGCGGCATCCAGGCGGCGCTGATGAAGCGCACCCGGCACCGCCGCGCGCTGATGCGGATGCTGTTCGAATACTACGAATCCGATCAGCTGATCATCTGCCTGGATCCCGGCGCCATCGACCTGATGAACGATTTCGATTCCGACCGCTCCTCGACCCGTTTCCTGCAGATCGAATGCGAGTTCAGCAACGACTATCTGACCGGCCACGCGCACCGGGTCGGGCTGGCGGGTGAGCGCACACCGCAATTGACGCTGGAGCGCCTGCTGCCGACTATCCGCAACGACATCCTGCATGAAAACGACCGCATCCGCGATGCCGGGTTCAGCCAGCTGTTTCATATGCGGGAAAGCAGCAGCCCGGAGGAAAACGCCGGGCAGCTGCGCGGTTTCCTGGGTCTGACCGAGGAGAAAGCCATGCAGATTGCAGGAACCCATTACCTGTTCGCAGATTGATCCGGCCGCCGCGTGTGCGGCAGCGCGCATTGACAAGACCGGGATTGCGGCTTTGCCTTAGGCCGGCGGCCGGATTTGCCCGGACCACCCGGACCTGGGCCATGAAGACCGAAAGGAATGAACGATGGCAGACCAGCCGGACCGCAAAGCCGTCTTTCTGACCGGCAGCCTGATGCGGCATGTCACCCGCATGTCGCTGACCGCCAGCATCGGGCTGATGGCGATGTTTGCGGTTGATTTCGTCGACATGGCCTTTATCGCGATGCTGGGAAACGACTCTCTGGCCGCTGCGGTGGGCTATGCCGGAACGCTGCTGTTTTTCACCAATTCGATCAATATCGGACTGTCGATCGCTGCAGGTTCGCTGGTAGCGCGGGAGCTGGGGGCGGGGCGGCCGGATCAGGCGCAGCACTACGCCACCAGCGTGGCCGCCATCGGGGTGCTGGCCGGGCTTTTGATGCCGGTTCTGGTGCTGGCGTTTCTGGAACAGATCCTGGCGCTGCTCGGCGCCGAGGGCGAGGTGCTGCGGCTGGCCATGCGCTATGTCTGGATCATTCTGCCGACGATGTGGGTAATGGCGCTGGCGATGACCGGCATGGCGGTGCTGCGCGCCCATGGCGATGCGCGCCGGTCGATGATGGCGACGCTGTATGGCGGCGGCTTGAACGCGGTGCTGGACCCGCTGCTGATCTTTGGTTTGGGACTGGGGCTGGACGGGGCAGCCATTGCCTCGGTGCTGGCGCGGGCCTGTATGCTGGGGGCCGCCTTCTGGCCCGCCATCAGGGTGCATCAGGGCTTCATGCGGCCCTCGCTGCGGCAGATCGGCGGCGACCTGCGGACGATCCGGGCCATTGCGGTGCCTGCGGTGCTGACCAATGTCGCAACCCCGCTCGGCAATGCTATTGTTCTGCGTGAAATCGCCCAGTTCGGAACTGAAGCGGTCGCCGGGATGGCGGTGATCGGGCGCCTGATGCCGGTGGCATTTTCGGTGATCTTTGCGCTGTCCGGCGCCATCGGCCCGATCATCGGCCAGAACTTTGGCGCCGGGCAGTTTGCCCGCGTGCGCCAGGCGTTTCTGGCCGGCATCGCCTTTACCGCGGTCTACGTGCTGCTGATGGCGGCGGTGCTGTTTGCCCTGCGGGTGCCGATTGCGGATCTGTTCTCGGCCACCGGTGAAACCCGCGCGCTGATCTACCTATTCTGCGGGCCGCTGGCGCTGGCGTATTTTTTCAACGGGGTGCTGTTTGTCGAAAACGCCAGCTTCAACAATCTGGGCCGCCCGGTCTATTCCACCTGGATCAACTGGGGCCGCCACACCCTGGGCACCTGGCCGCTGGCGGTGCTGGGCGGCACCCTGGGTGGCGCACCGGGGGTTCTGCTGGGCCAGGCAGCCGGCGGGGTGATCTTTGCCTGCCTGGGCGGGCTGCTGGTGCGCCGGGTGCTGCTGCGGCTGACCCGGCCTGCCGCGGTCGATGCCTTTGCCCCGCAGAACCGGCTGCACGCCCTGCTGGGGCGCCGCGGCTGGTAATCCGGCACCAGCCCTACATCACGGCGGAACCTGCCAGATGTTCGGCGATCCAGTCGAACACCAGGCTGGGCCCCCGCAGGCGGCTGGAATAGTCGCGCGACATCACATAGCCGGCATCGCTGACCACCACATCCGGCACCACCCTGACCAGCGACCCGTTCTGCAGCAACCGGTCGATCAGCCCCAGCCAGCCCAGGGCGATGCCATCCCCCGACACTGCGGATTGCACCACCATGTCGTAGTTGTTGAAACTGATGTAGTTCTTCGACCGCTCCCCCGCGATACCCAAGCGGTCGAACCAGCCCTGCCAGGTCTGCCACTCCGCCGAGGCCGGTTTCGACAGGCTGAGCAGCTGTAAGTCCAGCAAGCTTGCTGCTGAAGACACCGGGCCATGCCGTTCCAGATAGGCCGGGCTGCACACCGCCCCAACCCGTTCTTGCAGCAGCATCACATCGCCGTCACCCATACTGCTGCGCGGGCCGACGTGGATCTTGATATCGCAATCCTCGCCATAGTCGTCCGGCGCTACCTGCGAGGCGAGGATCTGGATTTCGATCTCATCCCCCAGTTCGGCGCGCAGATGCGACAGCCGTGGCAACAGCCAGAAACTGGCAAAGGCAAAATCCGCCGAAATCCGCACCCTGGGGCGGGACTTCCGCTCCAGCAGCGACGCCACCGAGTTCCCCATCTGCGCCATCGCCGGGCGGACCACATTCAACAGCCGCACACCCTCGTTGGTCAGCGACACACCGCGGTGCTCGCGCCGGAACAAAGCAATACCCAATTCCGTCTCAAGCCCCTTGATTTTCTGCGAGACCGCCGATTGTGTCAGCCCCAGCGCCTCGGCTGCGCCGGTGAAATTACCATGCCGGGCCACCAGGTCGAAACTATGCAGCGCGACCAGGTTATAGCTCAGCTTCCTATTAATGCTGCTAATGTCATTCATAAATTATTGCCTACTGCAAAAGGCAGAATTTTTGTACCAGAAAATGCCCTGTGTAAGGTCTGCTAAGCCGTAGCCCCGGGCGGCATCAACGGGCAGATCAACAGAAACAGGGAATTTTCATGTCAATCAAACCTCCTTTAACGGATCTGCCGATCGGCACATCCGACAGCGGATTTTACCGGGGCTTCAGCCAGATCGTCACCATTTCGTCAAAACTGATGATCGGCGGGCTGGTGGTCTGGGCCATTGCCTTTCCCGAACAATCCGGCGCCGTGCTGAATTCGGTCAACGGTTTCATCCTCGCTTCCTTCGGCGCCTGGTACGTCTGGACCGTGGCACTGTTCGTGCTGTGCTGCATCGCGCTGGCCATTTGGCCAACGGCGGGCAAACTGAAACTGGGGCAGCCGGACGACAGACCCGAATTCTCCAATTTCTCGTGGTTCTCGATGATGTTCGGGGCCGGCATCGGGGTCGGCATGCTGACCTGGGCGGTGGCCGAGCCGATCTACCACTGGAACAATAACCCCGAAGTGATCCAAGGCCTGACCAATGGCGGTGCTGCGGACAATATCCGCATGGCTTACAAATGGTCCTTCCTGCATTGGGGGCTGGGTGCCTGGGCCTGCTATGCAATTGCCGGGCTGGCGCTGGGGTTCTTCAGCTACCGCCGCGGGCTGCCGCTGACCATGCGCTCGTCGCTGACACCGCTGTTCGGCGCCCGGCTGTCCGGATCCATCGGCCATGTGGTGGATATCGTCGCCGTGGTCGCCACCATCCTTGGCGTGGCGCAGACCCTGGGTTTCGGGGTGGAACAGTTTGTCTCCGGCCTCACCCGTATTGGCATTGACGGGCTGACCAACGAGGCCGGCACCGCAAATACCGCCGGTGTGATTGTAGCAATCCTGGTGATTATGGCGGCCTCCACTGCCTCGGCCCTGTCGGGTGTCGGCAAGGGGATCAAGTGGCTGTCGAACATCAACATGGTGCTGAGCATCGCCTTGCTCAGCTTCTTTCTGCTGTTTGGTTCCACCTTCTTTGGCTTGCAGGCGCTGGTTGTCGGCCTGTGGGATTACCTGATTGCACTGCCGGATATGATGTTCCGCGTCTGGACCGGCGACGGCAGCCCGGACAGCGTAGCCACAAAGCTGGAAGGCTGGCAGGGCGCTTGGTCGGTGTTCTATTGGGCCTGGTGGATTGCATTTGCGCCCTTTGTCGGCCTGTTCCTGGCCCGCATCTCCAAGGGCCGCACCATCCGCGAATTTGTGCTGGGTGCCATGATAGTCCCGTCGCTGATGTGCTTTGTCTGGTTCACCTGGGCCGGCGGCACGGCAATTGATCTGGAACTGAACGGCGGCGCAAGCGGCCAGATCTCCTCGGCACCTGATGGCGACAAGATCTTTGCCATGGTACAATACATGCTGTCGCCCTGGGTCGGCTGGGCGATGTCGGTGATGATCGTGATCCTGCTGATGACCTATCTGGTGACCACGGCGGACAGCGCGGTGCTGATCGTCAACACCATCAACGCCGCCGGCGACGAAGGCCCCAAGGCCCGCCCGCATATCATCTTTTGGGGTGTGGCGCTTGGCGCGGTGGTGACGGCGCTGCTGCTGGTCGGCGGATTGAAGGCGATCCAGACCGCTATGGTGATCGGCGCCCTGCCCTTCTCGGTGGTGATGGTGCTGCAATGCGCGGCCCTGATCAAGGCGATCTACAACGACGGCCGCCGCGAACAGGCAGGGATCGCCACCACAATCATCCAGGAGCCGGCGGAATAAAGCCCCCGGCGGATGGCTGCTGGCGGGCGGGGCAGCCATTCACACCCTTTCCACTGCTGCCCGCATCTTTTCCGGCGCTGAACACAGCAACAAAGGAAGCAAAATGACCCAATACTACAACAGGGAAACCCTCCACCCCGCAGTGCGCATGCATGCGGAGGAAACAGCCCAAGGCAAACTGGACCGCCGCGAGTTCCTGTCCCGCGCAACCGCGCTGGGTGTAACCGCATCCGCGGCCTATGGCATGATCGGCCTCAGTCAGCCGGTGCAGGCGGCGGCCAATATCCAAGAGGGCGGCACCATCCGCATTTAGCAGGTGGTACGGGCGCTGCTTGATCCGCCGCTGTTCAACTGGCCGCAACTTGGCAATCTGGTGCGCGGCTATCTGGAATACCTGGTGCAGTACAACGCAGACGGCACCTTTGAGCCGCGCCTCCTGGAAAGCTGGGAGGTCAACGAGGATGCCACCGAATACCTGCTGCACATCCGCCCCGGCGTGAACTGGAACGACGGCCGCGGCACCCTGACCGCCAAGGACGTGGCCTATAACTTTGCCCGCTGGTGCGATGGCAAATGGGAAGGCAACTCAATGGCGGCCCGCATGGGGTCCTTGCAGAACGAGGCCGGCGACGGCCCCGCCGAGGGCGCGCTGGAGGTGATCGACGATCTGACGCTGAAGGTGAAGCTCACCCGCCCCGACATCACCATCATCCCGGCAGTGACCGAATACCCCGCGGCCATTGTGCCGGACGGCTGGTCGGGCGATCCGGGCGCCGACCCGGTCGGCACCGGCCCCTACAAACTGGTGGAATACGAGGTCGGCGTCAAAGTGGCGCTGGAAAAGAACACCGGCCACGAATGGTGGGGCGAAGGCGCCCATCTGGACCGGATCGAGTTTGTTGACTTCGGCACCGACGGCTCCACGCATCTGTCAGCCGCCGAGGCCGAAGAAATCGACATGGTCTATGAAACTGTGGGGGAATACGTCGATATCTTCACCTCCATCGGCTGGAACGTGAGCGAGTCGATCTCGGCCAACACGCTGGTGCTGCGCACCAACCGCGACGCCGAGGTCGATGGCGCGCAGCCCTATGCCGATTCCCGCGTCCGCCGCGCCCTGGCGCTGGCCTGCGACAACGCGGTGCTGCTGGAACTTGGCTATGACGGCCGCGGCACCCTGGCGGAAAACCACCACGTCTGCCCGATCCACCCGGAATACGCCGATATCGGCGCCCCGGTGCGCGACCCGCAAGCCGCCCGCCAATTGATGGAGGAGGCCGGGATGCTCGACTTCGAGCATGAGCTGTACTCAATCGACGACGACTGGCGACGCAATACCACCGATGCGCTGGCAGCACAGATGCGCGACGCAGGCCTCAAGGTCAAACGCACGGTTCTGCCCGGCAACACCTTCTGGAACGACTGGGACAAATACCCGTTCAGCTCCACCGACTGGGGCCACCGGCCGCTGGGGGTGCAGGTGCTGACACTGGCCTATAAAACCGGGGTGGCCTGGAATGAAACCGGCCTTGCCAGCGCCGAGTTCGATACCATGCTGGAGGCCGCCTCGGCCATTGCCGACGCCGATGTCCGCCGCGGCCACATGGAAAAGATCGAGCAGTTCATGCGCGACGACGGCACCGTGATCCAGCCCTACTGGCGCTCGCTCTACCGCCACGCCCGCCCCGGAGTTATCGGCGCCGAGAGCCATCCGATCAACGAAATCCATGTGCACAAGCTGGCACTGGAAGCCTGATCAGGCCCCGAAAACAAGGGCGCGCACCAGATCCGGCGCGCGCCCGTTTTCATCAGATATCGACCTCAACCCGGCCAATCGGGTTGGAGCAGCAGGCCAGGATGAAACCGGCCTCCACGTCTTCCTCCGAAATGCCGCCGTTGTGGACCATATGCACCTCGCCTGCGGTTTTCTTGACCTTGCAGGTGCCGCAGATTCCGAAGGTGCAGCCCGACGGAATGTTGAGACCCGAGGCCTTGGCCACCGCCAGCACCGTATCTGTTTCGGTGCAGGTTGCCATAACACCGGAAGCCGCAAAGCTGATCTCGGCGGCAGCAGTTTCCTCCGGCACCACATCGTCGATCTCGGGCACATCAGCGGCTGTTTCAACCGGCGCGCCAAAGCTCTCCTGGTTGTAGTTCTCCATGTCAAAGCCCAGGCCGTTGAGCATGTCGCGCACCGCCTGCATGAAGGGTTCCGGCCCGCAGCAATAGACCTCGCGCTCCAGGTAATCCTGCGCGATAAGGCCCAGCATGATCTGGTTCAGCTGGCCGCGGTAGCCGGTCCAGACCTGATAAGGGTCGTCCTCTTCCACCACCAGGTTCAGCTTCAGCCCCGGCAGCCGCGACGCCATGCTTTCCAGCTGCTGGCGGGCGATGATCTCGCTGGGGCGTTTGGCGCAGTTGATAAAGCAGATGTCGGGCGACTGGCCGCGGTCGAACAGATACTGGGTCATCGACAGGCTGGGTGTGATGCCCGAGCCTGCGGAGATGAACAGAAACTTGCCATTCGGGCGCTTTGGCAGGGTGAACACCCCTGCCGGGCCGGAGGCGCGCAGGATCCTGCCGGGGCGCAGATGGTCCAGCATCCAGCGGGTGCCGATGCTGTCGCCCTGGGCCTTGACCGTTACCGAGATCGACAAGGGCCGCGAGGGCGACGAGCTGATGGTGTAGGTGCGCCAGACTGTCCCTTCCGGCACCGGCAGCTCCAGCGTCAGGAACTGGCCCGGCTGGTACTTGAACCACGCGCCCGACGGCGCGCGGAAGCTGAAGGTGGCGGTGTTCGGCGCTTCCGGAACAACCGAGACGCATTCCAGCATCTCGTCGTCCTTCCACGCCAGGGTTTCGTCCAATGTCTCAAAATTGGCCTGCAATCCCATAATCTTACTCCGCCGCAATCAGATGGCGGCCGGTCAGCGCGCGGGTCAGGTGTTCAGCATACCAGTTGGAGAACTGGATGACGCCGCTTTCCTGCACCTCGGAATAGGGACCGGGTTCATAGGCGGGGGAGTTGATGCCTTGCTGGTTGTCTTCGACCACAATGCGATCCTCGTCATTGGTCGCCATCCAGACCTCGGTCAGGCGCTTGATGTCGTAATCCTGGCCCTCGACCGCATCCTTGTGCACCAGCCATTTGGTAGTGACTTCGGTTTCGGTCGGGCTGATCGGAGTGACCCGGAACACGAGGGAGTGATCCGGCAGGAAGTGGTTCCAGGTGGTCGGATAGTGGAACTTCAGCAGCGTGCCGGCATCAGCAAAGGGCACCCGGCCCAGCGGCTTGGCCACTGCCGCCTTGCCGTCCATGGTGTAGCTTTCCGCGCCCTCATTCAGCGGCATCCGCGCCAGCCGGTGCTGGCCGCGCGCATCCATGCGGAACTGCGCCGGGCAACCTGCCGCTTCAATCCGGTCAAAGTGCTTTTGCAGATGCGGCGGGGTCTCGCCGCCCTCTACGCCAGTGACCGAAGGGTCCTCGGGGAAGGTCCGGCACAGCGACGGGTGGTTGCCGCCGCAGTGGTAGCACTCGCGGTTGTTCTCCCAGACCAGCTTCCAGTTGCCGTTCTCGATGATCGAGCTTTCAAAGGCCACCTTGGCATTGCCCAGATCATGCGGCTCCAGGTAGGGGCGGGCGACGTCGGCGAAGGCGTCGAAGTCCGGCGCCTCATCCGCCAGGCAGATGTAGATCAGCCCGGCCAGGTCGCGGCAATGCACCGGCTTCAGCCCGTGTTTCGAGGCATCGAAATCCGGCCCCATGTCACGCGCCCACAGCAGTTTGCCGTCCAGCTCGTAGGTCCACTGGTGGTAAGGGCAGACCAGCTTGGGCGAATTGCCCTTTTTCGCCTTGCACACAACCGAACCGCGGTGGCGGCAGGCGTTGTGGAAAGCACGCACTTCGCCATCAGTGCCGCGCACGATAATGACGTTATAGGCCCCCACCTGATGGGTCACATAATTGCCCGGTTTCGGCACTTCGCAGGCGGGAATGGCAAACAGCCACTCGCGGTAGAAGATCTGCCGCATGTCCAGATCCAAAACACCCGGATCGGTGTAGAACGCCTGTTCCAGAGAATAGTTTTTCTGCCGCGCCATCAGCTTGGCCAGAATTTCGCTGTCGTGAAGCATCTGCTTCTCTCCTCTGCCGCATCCCCGCGGCGTGTTGGCTTGGGTGCAGGCATAGGCAAAGGGATTGCGGACACGCGCCGCAACCGCCCCGCCGCCGTCCGCGGTTGACGTTTTCATGGCAAGGCTGGTTTCCGGACTGTCCCGGGGCCGCTTTGGCGGCGGGGCCTGGCACCTTCCCGAAGCCATTGGCTTCAGTGGTTGTTTGCCATGCCTTGCCCGGGGTCACCGTTGCGGGGGCAGTGCCGGAGTTTCACCAGCTTCCCAATTCTCCGCCCCGAAGGACGGCACCTTGCTATCTGCGGTATTGCCCGAAAAATTTCCCGCCATCGGAAACAAAACCGACCCGGCGAAACCGGAATAAGACATGCAGGTTTGCCGCGCCGGGCGGGACAGGGATGTCCAGAAACTCAAACCGGCATCCGCCAGCCCGTTTGCGGCAAGCGCTTATCTTTCATGCGGTTACCCGCGGCTGATCCCACCGAATCGATTCGCACGCAGTGAATCTTGCGCCAGCCCCTTGGAACGCGGCATGCGCTTAATTATATGCTGTATAATTAAACGCATGCACAGGAGAACCCGATGACCACCGGCCACGTCTTCATCGCCACCAGCCTCGACGGCTTTGTGGCCCGCCAGGACCATTCTCTGGATTGGCTGCACAAACAGCCTGTTGCCGAAGATGACGATGGCGGCTTTGCCGCCTTCATGGACAGCGTCGACGGGCTGGTCATGGGAACCGGATCGTTCCGCACCCTGCTCGGGTTCGGCCAATGGCCCTACAGCAAACCTGTTGTGGTCCTCAGCAGCAGCCTGACCGAACAGGACATTCCCGAGGAGCTGAAGGACAAGGTGCGCCTCAGCACCGCCGCGCCCGCAGACCTTATGCAGGAGCTGCAAGAAGAGGGCTGGACCCGCGCCTATATCGACGGCGGACGGATGGTGCAGTCCTTCCTGCGCCAGGGGCTTATCGCCGATCTGACCATCACAACGGTCCCGATTCTGATCGGCAGCGGCATTCCGCTGTTCGGCAGCCTGGACCGGGACATCGACCTCCAGGCGGCAAGCTCCCGCATCCTGCCCACCGGCATGGTCCAGACCACGTTCCGGGTAGCCTGACCAATGCCCCCGCGCATGGGCCGCCCGCCCAGGGGCAGCCGGACCCTCAGCAAGGATGATGTGCTGAAAACGGCCCTGCAGCTGCTCGATGAGGGCGGCAGCAAGGCCCTCACATTCAAAGCACTGGCAAAGGCGCTTGGCGTCACCCCGATGGCCGTTGCCCATCACGCCGGAACCAAGGACGAGATGATTGCATCCCTCGTCGCCATTGCGTTTGCAGGTTCAGACACCCCGTCAGAAGCGGCAACGCCCAAACTGCGGCTGCGCGATCTGATGACCCGCTATTGCGCCCAGGTGACCAAGCATCCGGAGCTTGCAAAGTGCATCCTGGAAAACCCGGCCCAGATCGGCCCCTCCCTGACCGGGCTGACCCGGCTGATCGAGGCGGAAATCACCGCCGCAGACCTATCTGGCGCAGAGGCCCGCACCATTCTCTGCCTGCTGGTGGATTACACACACGGTTTCGCCTTTGCTGCCGCCGCGGCACCACGCGGGGCGCTTTCGGCTGGCGATTTCACCCCGGCGCTGGACTGGGTCCTCGACCGTATCGAGTAAAAAAAAGCGGGCCCGTTCAGGCCCGCGCATCCGTTTGCATGTTTCAGAGCCGCCCGGTCCGCGGCCCCTCTCGTCACTTCGACTTCCAGCTGTCCAGCCAGCGCCGGAACCGCCCCCTGCGCTCGGCAAGCGCATCGCCGGCGGCATACAGGCTGTCTTCGACATTCTCGACCATCGGATCGATCCGCGCCCGGCGGAAGCGGCGCCAGCGCACATAGACGGCCCAGAATACCGCCGCCAGAAGCACCAGAACAATGATCGTGAACCAGTTGGTTGGCTTGTCCTCCGGTCCCGCAACCGGGTTGATCGTCACCGCGTTGGGAAAGACCGACAGGAATTCATTGCGCCAGCCGTAGTGCATCACCGCCACCCATTCCGGGTTCGCCTTGGTTGAGATACTGTCATTGGCATCCGTATACAGATTGGCCGTATCGAACTTGAAATAGGGCGGCCAATTCCAGCCGGTATCCTCATTCCGGTACACGATATTGCGGCCATTGGGGCGCACCGCCTGGATGAACTGCACATCGCGGTTGATCAGCTCCGCCGACTGGTCATCCGGCTGCGACCAGAAAACCCTCGTCCAGTCGTTCAGCTCCTGCCGCTCCTCGTAGGTATTGACGATCCGCACCACATCGTACTGCGGCAGCGTATAATGCAGAAAGGCCCCGAACAGCACCCAGATGGTGATCAGGAAAGCCCATTTGATGAAACGCATCTGCTGCACCTCACATGAAGTTAATGACATAGACCAGAAACGCCAGCGCCCCCAGTGGAATGATATAGACCAGCAGGATCAGCTTGCGCCGGAACGAGCGGTCGTATTGTTTCAGCCCCCGCTGGATGAAGGCGGAGCGGTCGCCGGTCAACCCCTTCTCTTTCCAGCGGCGTTTCAGTTTCGCCCGCCGCACCTCACGCGAATAAAGCGACACCGTGCCATAGGCCACGGTCAGCACCACCAGCAAGATCAGGATCAGGCGAAAAAAACCGAACATTCAGCGGTCCCTTACCCGGCTGACCGCGCCCCAGGGGCCGACCCGATCGACCATCCCCTTGCGCTGCACTCGCGGCAGCTTGGGCAGACGGCCCTGCATATCCGGCTCATGCCCGAACAGCGCGGCGCGCGCGCCGGCCTTGTCCACCGCATACTCCCGCGCCAGGAACTCAGCCGCATAGGCCTTTTTCGTCTCCGGCCAGCCCCGGTACTGGCGGTAGAATTCTTCCTTGTGGCAGATGAACATCTGCCGGAAGTCATGCGGGCACAGCTCCGCCAGCAGCATATTCACCAAGTCACGCTGGGCCGTGTCCGACGCCCGCAGGGAATAGAAATAGGCCGGATGGTCCGAGCGGATCTTCGGCCATTTGCCGCCCCCCTCGGCCCAGCGCACCAGCGCCGCCAGCCCCTCGAACTCCGCCGGCAGCTCATCCGCATGCCGCGCCGCCATCCGCCGCAGGTCCGACCGCGACAGGCCAGTGAGGTCCCGGCCCTTCCCGGTCAGCACGCTCACCGCCAGGAACCCCATTTTCTGCCGCAGGATCGCCGCGCCATCGACGCCGCGCGACCGGATCACCGGCTCTGCCAGCCCGTTCAGTTCCAGAAACTTGGCAATCGCATTGCGCTCGCTCAGATCAAACACGCGGGCCAGCGGCACGTCCTCGGGCTTCGCTCCGCTGGCAATCACCGCCGGGTGCTCAACGTCCTGAAACACATAAAGCCCGCCGAAATGCGCAGTCCAGAAGTTCGACTGCTCAAAGACCTCATGTTCCAGATGCACCGGATTGCGGGTCACATCGCCGGTCTTCTCCGCCGTCGCAATCATCTCCCCGATCAGCGCATCGTCAAACCAGGCATCCTCATGCGTTTTGAACCGCTCCACCAGCTCCGCCAGATGATCCGCATGGCGCAGGGTACCCTTGGTGGTATCCGCCTCGATCCGCACCTGCCGGATGTCGAACAGCTTGGCCGGAGAGGGCACCTCAAACACCGAATTCACCAGCTCGCCTGCCACCGCATCCGTCGCCGTCAGCGCAAACAGCTGGCGTTCATTGACCTCGATAAACCGGCGCAGAATGTCCCGGCTGGTGGAGAATTTCACGTGAAGCAGCGGGCAGCGCTTCTGCTCGGTGGACAGCAGAATGAACTGCCGGTTTACGCCCGCATGGTTCAGATAGTGATCATCCCCCAGCTCATCTCCGATTTCTGGTGAGTAGCCCGAGATATCGACGTGGAAATCGGTGAGCTGCGTGGTCTTGCCGGTCAGATGCTTCAGCGCGCGATTGTAGCGCTCCACCAGCGCGGGCGAGGCCACATGGAAGAGATTGCCGAACATCAGGCCATGCTGGATGAGGCGTTTCATGCTGTCCTCCTATCCGTATCACACAAGCGATGCGCCCGGCCCGAGGGTGGGTGCGGAACGCGCCCGCCCTGGGGGGCGGGTCGGGCGCGTCGCGGCTTCGCCGCGGAGAAAGACGTCAACCGCATTAAATCTTCGTCCTCAGCAAAGTGTTCATTGGAACAAACGCAGCATCAATACAAATACGAAATGCATCATCGTCATTAAAAGAGTCGTTCAGCTTGCCCTCAAGCTCGCAGCGCTCTTTAGCGTCTTTGTCAAACTCTTTGGTCCACTTTTCGTCTGAATTTTGTCCGGCCCTTTGCTTGTCACATAACGCACCATACCGGCTTTCTAGCACCCCATACCTCGTCACATCGTTCGCAAGCTCTCGTTCTATCTTTTTCACAGGTTCAAAAGCGCTGGCTATGTCAGATGGCCATCTAAGTTCAGCTTCTGCAAGAAGAGCATTGACGTCATTCAGTACTTCTCGTGAACGCCGCCACCGATAACGGCGAACCATACGATCAACTTGTTGGGGCTCTTTTCCCGCTTCAAAGAATTCAAGATCCGTGGGGGTCAGAAACGGCAACCGTATAGCATGCAAAGATTGCCTGTAGCGATACATTTCCGCTGCCAGTGCTTTCGCGAAGTCTGCATCACGTTCTTTCTTCCATGTACTTAGGCCGTTCATCGCAGCCCAAGCTGCGATGATCGCAGCGCCTGCAGTTACGATACTTCCAATCGCCTCAATCATTGGATGCCCAAGTACGATTGCAGGAAACAGTTCAGGAAAGAAATCATTGGCTAACCCCGCAATTGCCACAACCAAGAACACTAACATCAGCCACCTGAAAACCCGGTCAGGATTCACCCCTGCCCCTCCAGATACCGCCGCTTGGCCTCTTCCTGCCGCCCGAAGTCACGCACCATGTTTTCAATCGCCACCTCATCCGACTTGTCGGCATAGCGGAACTCAGAGTCGGCGTAGCGGTTGATCTCCTGCACCACCATGTCGACCGTGACCGGTACCCGCAGTTCGGCAATCATCGCGGATTTGGTCTCGTAATCCTTGAACAGGAACAGCTCCGGGTTCTCCATCCATTCATCCGGCAGCTCGAAATCCATCGCCCGGACCTTGACCGCATCGGTGATGTTCTTGATGGCGCGGCCGGTGAACCGCTCATCCGCAGCTTGGATCGCCTTCAGATAGGTGCCGAGCTTGGCCAGATCATCCAGCTCTCCGAGCTGATCCTGCACCCGGCCAAAGACCTCTGCCAGCCCCGGCTCCTGCGGGCGGTTGTAGGCCTCGAAGGACCGCGCGACCGCCTTCCTGATTTCCTGCGCACCGTACAGATCATGCTCCCCCAGCGGGATCGCATGGTTCTTGCCCATCAAGAGCGTCAGGATGTCGATGTAATCCTCCCGCGTCTGCGGCCCGTCGACCAGGAACCGCGCGCCCGCCCGCTGGCGCAGGGCGTCGTCCACATTCTCCGGATAGTTGGAGAACATGCCAAAGGTGCAATTGCCCCGCACCACGGTATTGGCGCCGGCAAAGGCCTCCATGAACACCGCCGTTACCTCCTGCTGGCCCGCGCTGGACTGCCGGTCGCCGCGTTTTCCTGCGATCTGGTCAATGTCGTCGATGGTGCCAAAGCCGATGACGCCGGGGTCGATCACGTTCTGAATGAACGATTTGGCGTTCTGGCCCGATTTACCCTGATAGCTGTCGATATTGTCGATGCCGAAATTCTGATAGCGGAAGGCATAGCCTGCATTCTGGCAATAATCATGCATCAGCCCCGCCATCATCTGAATCAGGGTTGTCTTACCGGTGCCCGGCTTGCCGTCGCCCATGAAGGTAAAGATGAATCCGCCCATCTCGGCAAACGGGTTCAATCGGCGGTCAAAGTCATAGGCCATCAGCATCTTCGACAGCCGTAGCGCCTGATATTTCGCAATATGGTTGCCCACCACCTCATGCGGCTTCTTGAACGTCATGGTCAGGGTGGTGGATTTCGCCTTGGCCGCGGCGTCAAAGCCGCTGATGGTCAGGTCATCCGCCTCAACCCTCCAGGCGGCGGACGTGAAGGCTTCCAGCCGGCCTGCATTCTGCGCCCGCAAAGCAGCCTTCTCCAGCAGCTGCTCGGCATAAGCTGCCGCAGCCGCAATCAGATGCGCATCATCAGTGCCATACAGCGCCAGCTTCTGGTCCAGTTCCCACAGCGCCCCGTGCAGGGCCAGCGGCGCATTGTCGGTCAGCAGTTCCTCCGCCTCGCCCACCTCAGCCTGCGCTTCGGACCCGTGCGGCGCCAGCAAAAACGCCACGGCATTGGCAAAGACATGCGCCGATACCAGCGCCTCCGCCGCCAGCAGCTCGGTGAACTCACCTTTGCGGGCCGCGTCCAAGGACCCCGCCAGATTGGCCCGTTTCAGTTCACCCAGACCGGACACATCCGCATAAGCCTCCCCCATCGCCAACGAGATCGCCAGCGCCCGGCGCAAGGCATGCTGCAAGGTCGCCTGCAGCGGCGAGGTCAGCGGATCCTCCTCATCCGCAGCCTCGATGCGGGCAATCAGATGCACCCCTTCGGGCCGCGCGGTGGAGCGCGTCACCAGCCCCGGCGTGGTCGAGCGGAAGCGGCGCCGCGTGCCAATCCCTGCCGACCGCTCCGGCGTCTTGCCCTCTGCCTGCGGCTTGGCAATGCGCGGGGTGTGGTCAAACCCCTCCAGCAGCGCCGCCGCAGCGGCGTAATGCTTGCGGATATCTTCTTCCCGCAGCTCCATCTGATTGCCTGAAATGCTCATCTCACCCTCTCAATCCGCAGCGCGCAGCCTTAAATCCGGCCCGCTTTTCATCTTTCCCAAAATACTCCCGCCGGAGGCTCCTGCCCTCGCAATACGCGCAGGCGTTCAATACCGCAAAACTTGCCCCGCCTCGCTCACCACAAACTTCTGCACATCCCCAAACCCCGGCGGGTCCAGCTCTGCCAGCACCTGGAACGGACGCTGCGGCAGGATAATGGCCCGCTGGGTGCGTGTCGCCCCGGTATCCGCACCACGCCCGCCAAAGGGATCGAGCGCAAAAATCTCCCGCTCCACGGTGCCGAACCAGCCGGAGCGCTCTTCACGCACCTCTTCGCTTTCCAGCTCTTCCAGCGTCCAGGCCAGCGCCCAGTCCTGGCCCGCGGGCGCCTCTGCCTCCTCCAGCACTTGGTGCAACGGGCCTGACTGCTCGGTATAGGCCGAGGAATACATCGGCCCCACGTGATAGCGTCGCAGTTGCTTGGGATGCAGATCGTCGAAATCCTCGTCAAACCCCTTGGCAATGGTCACCAGCTTCAGGCCCGCCAGCGCCTGAGCCATCAGATGCGCCTGCACCTCGGGCCAGCGGCGCTCATCCTTGGGCAAGGCCACTTTGCCGCTGTCTTCCAGCTCCATCAGGTAGATCACCGGCAAGTTCACTTGGCTGTCATAGGCGGCCCAATGCAGCAGAAAGCGCCGGCGGCGCTCGCCGATGTTTTCCAGCCATTCGCATTCCGGGTCGTTCTGGGTCCAGAACAGCTGCCCCTTCAGCAGTTCCTGATAATAGAGCCGCTGCGACAGGGCGAATTGCAGCTTTGACGGCACCGTGCGGTCAGCGATGATGGTGCGGACCATGTCGTCTTTGAGCTGCTCCTCGCTGGCCATATTGCCCAGGTGCCGCTCTGCCTGCTGGGCGTCATTGGCCATAGTCATCAGTTCGGCCGCGACCGGAAAACCGCTGTCGCGCTTGTCCATCGCCAGGCTGCCAAAGAACCTGCCCGTGTCCCGCCCCGCCATCAGGTATTTCATCGAGAGCGCGCGGAAGGTGAAATTGAGCCGCATCAGGTAGCAGGTCAGCACCTTCACATCGGACTTGCTGAGCCGCCCCTCCGCCTGCATCGCCGCCGCCACCCGCGTGAGATGCCGGATGATGGTGTCGAACTTTTTGAAATACCGGCGCGAGGCGAAGGTATCGGCAAGGCCTGCGTGGTCCTTGGCGGGATCGGTCATACCTCGCCCCTTTCCGGACGTGCCGCTTGCGGCACGGACAGCGCCCGGCCGCCCTCTCCAAACCGCAGGTTTGCCTCCGGCAAAACGGCGGGCACTACGCCCCCATCCGCGGCCGGGAGCTGTCCCGTTTCATTTCTCAAATTCAATGGCGACATCTTGCTCCGGCTTTCCCAAGTTCTTTCCGCAGCGCGGAAAAATCACCCAGCCCCCTCAAGGGGATTCTCACTTTGGGCTTTCTTCAAGCGCGACCGCAGATGAAGTGCTGTGCCGATCATACTGCCTACTCCCGCCGCAATGAGTATGGCTTTGGAAAGGGAGGTAAATACACCAAGCACCATCAAAAGCAGAGCGAGGCAGCAGAAGTCCAACCACCAGTCACGCCAGCTCTTCGGGTTTTGCAACAAAGGAAAACGCAACCGTCTCACCCCCCATACAGGTTCTTGTCGTGCTTCTCGACAATCGCCGCAAACCGGCGGGCAAAGCGTTCATCCGCCTTGGCCTTTTTCTCCAGCACGTCGCGGGCGAACACCATGTTGTCCTCATGCGCTTCCAGCATGTCGGCCATCTTCTGGTTGGTCGCGGTGCCGATCGCGGCCATCGCGGTCTGGGCTTCCTTGTCGGTCTGCACGCCAATCTCGTTGATCCGGTGCGCCACATCCTGCTGCTGCGCGGTCTTCAGCGATTTGGTCAGCGCGTCATACAGCACCACCCGCTGCGCCGTGTCCGTCTGCAGCTTGTTGATCAGCACCATCTGCGTTGCCGCCTGGTTCTGCAAGCTGTCGACCCAGGTCTTGCCCTTCTCGATGTAGCGCTCCAGCGTCTGGGACTTGGCAAGCTTGACCTGCTCCTCCTGCACCATCGCATTGTATTTGGCATTCAGATCGGCCAGCTCGGTCTCCAGCTTGGTGCGCGCGGCTGCGTCCTGCTCGACCGATATCTTGTTCTCCAGCGCGATGATCTGCGGGTCCAGCGCCACGATCCCGGCGCGCACGGCTTCCAGCTCCTGCACCGTGAATTCGCGGTCGTCCAGGGTGGCCGTCAGGTTCGCCTGGACCTTTTCGCGCTGCTCTTCCAGCGTCGCCAGCTGTCCCTCCAGCAGCTTCACGATCACATCGGATTTGGCAATCAGATCCTGCAGCTTGTCATCAATATTGGCGGTGCGCATCCGCTCCTGGCGCATCGAATCCGATTTGCCGCTGCTGAAGAAGCCGACAAAGCTCTCCCAGCCGGTCTTGCCCCGCATCTCGTCAAAATCTTTCGAGAACGCCGCCGTCACATCGTCCAGCCCCATAATCAGTTCGGCGATATTGGCGTTCATCACGTCGGTGTGGGCGTGCACATCCTCCAGCGTCGCGTTCTCGATGTCGATGCTGGCATCCTCGCCCGCCTCGATCTTGTTGCGCGCGGTCTCAATGCGCGAGGTCAGCGCCCCGATCTTGGCCTGGGACTCCCGGACCTTTTCCTGGCTCTCCGCCACCATCTTCTCAAATTGGGAAACACTCATAGTATCCGTTCCTTCCCCTCAAATTCATGATCCGGATATAGGCATGTAAAAATCATTTACATCCCCTGAGGCGGTGCAATTCCGCCTGGTTCAAACGCACTGTTGCAGAGAGGCCGCACAAAGAAAAGCCCCGGAGAACACTCCGGGGCCGCTTCGCTGAATTGCGCCGTTTCACATGGTTTGCTGCTTGCCCAGAACCAGAAAAGTCATCATCCCGAAAGGCGGAATGCTTTCTTGCTGCTTGATGCTCAACCGGTCCTCCTGCAGCACCGTCTCCAGCGCAAAATCCGAATGCCAGCCGATCACATTGGCCAGCGGCGCCGAGAGTTTCTCCAGCGACGCCCGCACCCCCTTGCCGCTTTTGAAATGGTTGGTGATCACCACCTCGCCGCCGGGTTTCAGGACGCGCGTTATCTCGCGCATCACCTGGTCCGGATCCGGCACCACCGAAAGCACATGCATCGCGGCCACGGTGTCAAAGGAATTGTCCGGAAAGTCCAAGCACCGCGCATCCATCTGGCACAGCTGCTTGACCTGGTTCAGGCCCAGCTCCTGCACCTTTCTTTGCGCCTTCTTCAGCATGTCATGGCTGAAATCAATGCCAGTCACCTGCAGATGCGGTGCGTAATGCTTCAGCGACAGCCCGGTGCCGACGCCAACCTCCAGCACGCTGCCCTGACGGGTGTTGATATAGCGGGCCGCGCGGCGGCGGCCCGAGCGCGTCACCGCGCCAAAGGTCTTGTCGTAGACCGGCGCCCAGCGCGCGTAAGATTCTTCAACTGCCTTGATATCCAATTCGTCCCTCCCCGGACGTCACGGGCTAGTCCTTTGGCTTTGAAACCAGCCCCCAAATCACCATCACTACGTAGCCAAGGCATAGCACAACCAGCACGGTCCATGCATAGGTCAGTAATGCCGCAGCCATGAAGGCAAAGCCAACGAGCAGATACTTAACATTCTCGCGGGAGATTTTAACCGCCTTTGGCGACCAAGTCTGAATGTGGCTGATCATTGCCAATCCGATCACCACCATATGCAGGCAGATCAGCAGCTCCGGCAGCAGCACCTTGCCGTCAAAGGCAAAGGCGACAAACATCGGCAGCAATGCCAGCAGTGCGCCGGCGGGCGACGGGATGCCGTCGAAATAGCCGCTGCGCCCCTTTGGCGCCTCCTCGGATTTGGTGCTGACATTGAACCGCGCCAGCCGCACCACGCAGCAAACAGAAAACACGAGAACCGAAATCCACCCGGCGCCGCGCACGTCCTGCAAGGCCCAGAAATAGATCACCAGCGGGGTCGCCACGCCGAAGTTCAGAAAATCCGCCAGCGAGTCCAGCTCGGCGCCCATCTTGCTTTCGCTGTGCAGGGCGCGGGCAAGCCGCCCGTCAAGACCGTCCAGAATCGCCGCCAGGATGATCATCATCACCGCCAGGGTGTAATTCCCGAACACCGCAAAGCGGATCGCCGTCAAGCCAGCGCAGATGGCGCCAATGGTCATCATGTTCGGCATCAGCTGGATCAGCGCAAATTCCGATTTCTTCTTTTCCGGGGCGTCATACATGGCGGTGGCTCTTTCTTCCTCGCGGGGCGCACGTGCGTGCACCGTCTGCAAGAGGGTAACATATAGGCTGGCGATGCAGTGGCGGAACATATGCCCCAAGACCCGCCCCGGCGCAACGTCCGTGCCAAAAGGCCATTTGCCCGGAGACCAAGCTACATTCTTTTCATTCAGGCGCCCCGCGTCTGCCGGGCCCACTATATGCCGGCGTTAGCCTGACGCGCTGCCATCCGGCTAAGGTCCAGTCTTCTCCAGCAAGTGAATGCTCCTGTATCCCAGCTGCACTTGGCCTTTGGCCTTCAAGCCGTTCAGATGAAGGCCCACAGCTTCTTTGGTCACGCCCAAGATGGCAGCCAGTTCCTCCTGGCTGATTTGCAGCTTTCGCGAGTTCTGCCAAATGGAAATCTGTTGCAGCGTGGCTTTCAGTCTTTGTTCCAGCGAGAGAAAAACCGTATTCTCGTAACTCTTATAAAAATGACCAGCAAGCCCGGCCAGGACAGCTGCAATCGCCTGCCATAAGCTTGGATCTGCCTGACCTATTTCCTCGATGTCCTTCCAACCGACCACCTGCAACCGGGTCTCCGTTACTGCATAGGCCGCATTCGGCCTTTGACCGGACCCAAGGCACCCGATGAAACCAAACCAGTCCCCTGCACCAAGGTCGCGGACGATCAGCTGTTTGCCGCCCTCGTGTGTCGCCCCGAACCGTACCGTTCCAGTTTCAATAAAGTACAGCTCCTGCGCAGGATCAGCGATTTCGTGAACCAAGCCGTCTTTGGGGATGCACCTCCCCCGTGCCTTGCCATGCACCGCCTGCCTGGTTTCATCAGAGCAATGGTCAAGCCAATTCCGGAAGTTCACATTTTTCATCGGGAAAACAACCCAGATTGTCTTTTCATTCCGGCTTTACACGTAGTGTCCGCAGCATCTGCTACAAGGGATTCAAATAGATGAAAATGGTACTCTTCGGCGCGGCTGCGGCCGGTTTACTCGCAGCTTCTACCGCCGCAGCGGTTGAAATTCCGAACCGCCCGGCTCTGACAACCGAAATTGCCGAAGCAATCGCCAAAGAAGCGCTTGCAGATTGCCGCGCAAAAGAGACATCGGTATCGGTATCGGTCGTGAATGACCAAGGACGGCTGCTCTATTTCTTCCGGGGTGAAGGCACTGGTGCAAACACCATTCATACCAGCTTCCGGAAGGCCTACACATCCGCGTCCCTGAAAATTCCTACTTCAGTTCTCAATATGGCGCCGCAGGCGGACGGTTTCAGCCAGTTGGGGAAAATGGAAGACGACATCCTGCTGCTCACCGGAGGCCTGCCGCTGTTCCACGAGGGCAGTTTGATCGGCGCAATCGGTCTTTCGGGTGCGCCGGACCCGAACATTGAAGAGGCCTGCGGTGAAGCCGCAATCGCAAAAGTTCTAGACAGCAAAGACGGCTGACAGGCCGCTTTAAAACCCTCTCTCAACCAGACTGGCTCTCCTCGCCGGTGCACAGGGGGCGCACGCATGGCACCCCCTGCTTTTTCGCATTCTGCCCGCCTCAGCCGACGACGTTGAACTCCGGCCCATAGGGGTATTTGGTGATGTTCTCGTTGCCGTCCTCGTGGATGATCAGGATGTCATGCTCGCGGTAGCCGCCGGCCCCCGGCTGGCCGTCGGCGATGGTCAGCATCGGCTCCATTGAGATCACCATGCCCGGCTCCAGCACCGTATCGATGTCCTCGCGCAGCTCCAGCCCGGCCTCGCGGCCATAGTAGTGGGACAGCACGCCAAAGGAGTGGCCATAGCCGAAGGTGCGGTATTGCAACAGATCCTGCTCTTCAAAGAAGGCGTTGATCTGATGGGTGATTTCCGCACAGCTTGCGCCCGGCTTCAGCAGCGATATACCCAGTTCATGGGCCGCCACATTGGCCTCCCAGATGCGCAGGCTCTCGGCGTCCACTTCCTTGACGAACATGGTCCGCTCCAGCGCGGTGTAATAGCCCGAGATCATCGGGAAGGTGTTCAGCGACAGGATATCGCCGCGCTGCAGGGTACGCCCCGTCACCGGGTTGTGGGCGCCGTCGGTATTGATGCCGGACTGGAACCAGACCCAGCTGTCACGGTATTCGGCATCCGGAAACCGCTTGGCAATCTCCAGCTCCATCGCGTCCCGGCCGGCCATCGCCACATCAATCTCGCGCGCGCCTTCCTTGACTGCGTCACGGATTGCAAAGCCGCCGACGTCTGCCACCGCGGCACCGGCACGGATCATGTCCAGTTCCGCAGCCGATTTACCCATCCGCTGAACCATGGTGGGGTGGTACAGATCAACCAGGCTGGATGGCTCCAGGAAGCTCTCCAGCTTGGCCTTCTGCATCAGGGTCAGGTGATCGCTTTCAAAACCGACCACCGCGCCCGCGCCGCTGACCGACTTGATTGCACGCCAGAAGTTGTCGCGCTGCCAATCGGTATAGGTGATGTTGTCGCAGAACGACCGGCGCCAGGGCTGGCCCGCGTCGATGCCGGCCGAAATGGTCACCGCCTCGGAGGCGGTCACCACCATGCCATAAGGGCGGCCAAAGGCGCAGTAGGTGAAGCCCGAATAATACGAGATGTTGTGCATCGAGGTGAAGACAGCGGCAGTCACGCCGGTCTCAGCCATGATCTTGCGCAGGCCGGCAATGCGTGCCTCGTATTCCGAGACGGCAAATTGCAGCGGTGCTTTTTCACCATTGTGAAAACGGTACATTTCAGGACGTGAAGTCATATCAGACCCTTCCTTCTTACAAGAAAGGTCCCGGCGTTCAGGACGGTTTTGGAATGCTGGGGGCGGCATGTATTCCATGCGGCGACGCCATCGCCTGGCCCTTGCGCAGAAGATGCGGCGGAAACGGGATTCTGGCAAGTGAAATCTTGCCTGCCGCCTGCCGCATCCTTGCCTGGCCTACTTGTCCGGCCAGCCGGCCGGACAAGAGGTCTCAATTCACGATCAGCATCACCAGATCGCTTTCCGGGTCCGCCAGCGGCTCGATCACATTGAAATGATGCTTGCCAAAGGCGATAACGTGATCAGCCTCCCAGGCCTCCACCAGCCAGACCGCCTGATCCAGAAACGCCGGGCGTTCCTCGCCGCCGACCCAGACCGTCACGTCTGCGGGGTAGCGGTCCTGCATGTCCACCGGGCTTTCGGCAATCGCAGCCGCGGAATCCATCTGGAACTTCTGGTTCATCGTGGTGCGCAGCAAGGGGCGCAAATCCGACAATGGCGAAATCGGAATCACCGTCTTGATCCGCGCGCCCACATCTGCCGGCAGCAGCGCGCGGTCCAGCATCCGCGCCACCAGATGGCCGCCCGCCGAATGGCCCGCCAGCGCAATCGGCCCCGCAACCTCTTCCGCAATCCGGGTCACCGCCGCGGCAACCTGCCGGGTGATTTCCGCAATCCGCACTTCGGGGCACAGATCATACGACGGCATCGCCACCGCCCAGCCATGCGCCATCGCACCACGGGCCAGATGCGACCAAGTGCTTTTGTCGAAGGCCAGCCAATACCCACCATGAACAAAGACAAGAACACCCTTGGGCGTTCCTTCCGGCAGGAACAGGTCGAACCGCTGCCGCGCGCCCTCGCCATAGGGGAGGTCCAGCCGGGCGCGCTCATGCAGGCTGTTGCGGAAATCCTCAGCCGAGGCCGCCCAGCGCGGCGGGTAGCTGTCCGCATTTTCGATATATGCCCCGTTGGCATAGGCATCATCCAATTCCATGCCCGATCTCCCCTGTTTTTATTCTTTGCGGCTACCTGACAGTCTGACACAGGACATGTCAAATTGCCCGTCTGAAAAACTCCTTCCACGCCACGCGGCGGCGGATTTGATCAAATTCTGGACTCATCGATGATTCTGGACTTATTTAAGCACAGCTGATTTGCATTCCAGCGACAAAACATCCGGGAGGCCCGCAATGCTCGACGCAACCACAGACCTGAAATCCCTGCTCAAAGATCCCAGCCTGCTGGAAACCCGCGGCTATATCGGCGGTCAATTCGCTGAAGGCGAAAGCACCTTTGACGTGAAAAATCCGGCCCGCGGCGACGTGATTGCGCAGATGGCCGATATCAGCCGCGCCCAGGTGGCAGGCGCCATCGCCCAGGCCGAAGCCGCGCAGAAAGACTGGGCCAAATGGACCGGCAAGGAACGCGCCAACTGCTTGCGCAAGTGGTACGACCTGATGATGGAAAACCAGGAAGATCTGGCGGTGATCCTGACCGCCGAGATGGGCAAGCCGCTGGCGGAATCCCGCGGCGAGATCGCCTATGGCGCGTCATTCATTGAGTTTTTCGCGGAAGAGGCCAAGCGGATCTACGGCGAGACCATTCCCGGCCATCAGCGCGACAAGCGGATCACTGTGCTGAAGCAGCCGATCGGTGTGGCCGCCTCGATCACGCCGTGGAACTTCCCCAACGCAATGATCACCCGCAAGGCCGGCCCGGCGCTGGCCGCAGGCTGTGCCTTTGTCGCCCGCCCCGCCGCTGAGACCCCGCTGTCGGCCACCGTTCTGGCGGTGCTGGCGGATCGCGCAGGCATTCCGGCGGGCGTGTTCAACGTCGTGCCGTCGTCGCGCGCCTCGGAGATCGGCAAGGAGTTCTGCGAGAACGATGCCGTGCGCAAGCTGACCTTCACCGGCTCCACCGAAGTGGGCCGCATCCTGATGCGCCAGGCAGCGGACACCGTGATGAAATGCTCGATGGAGCTGGGCGGCAATGCGCCGTTCATCGTGTTTGACGACGCAGATCTGAACGCCGCAGTCGAAGGCGCCATCATGTGCAAGTTCCGCAACAACGGCCAGACCTGCGTCTGCGCCAACCGGATCTATGTGCAGGCCGGCGTTTACGATGCTTTTGCGGAGAAGCTGAAAGCCGCGGTCGAGAAAATGAACGTCGGCGACGGCCTTAACGACGGCATCCATTTCGGCCCGCTGATAAACAAGGAAGCGGTTGAGAAGGTGCAGGAGCATATTGCCGACGCCACCGCCAAAGGCGGCGAAGTGATCCTGGGCGGCAACCCGTCGGAACTGGGCGGCAGCTTCTTTCAGCCGACCATCGTCAAGGGCGCAACCCGCGAAATGGCATTCGCCACGGATGAAACCTTTGGCCCGCTCGCTCCGCTGTTCAAGTTTGAGGACGAGGACGAGGTTATCGCGATGGCCAATGACACCATCTTTGGCCTGGCATCCTATTTCTATGCCAAGGATCTGAGCCGCGTGTACAAGGTCGCCGAGGCGCTGGAATACGGGATTGTGGGTGTGAACACCGGCATCATTTCCACCGAGGTGGCCCCGTTCGGCGGCGTAAAGCAATCGGGCCTGGGCCGCGAAGGCAGCCACCACGGCATCGAGGATTACCTGGAGATGAAATACATCTGCATGGCAGTCTGACCCGGCTGGCGGTCAGCACCAGGGCAGTACCGTGTCAGTGCCGGGTCAGCGTCCCGGCCACCTGACTGATGGCGCTGGCCCAGGCGGATTCCGTCTTTGTGTCCAGCGCCGGGCCTAAAACATCGCGCAAAGCGGCAATCAGCGCCCGCTTTGCCGCCTCGCTCTCCCGCGCGCTAAGCTGCAGGTGCGCATGCGCCTGGAGCAGTTGCGCGCCCAGGTCTTCCAATGTGCGCGGATCGTCCAGATTGCGCACGCAGGCGGCAATCATCGCTGTCAGCATTGCCTTCTGCTTCACAAAATTTCCACGGAACATGCCGCGTGCTTCTGGCAGGCGGGTGAACAGATGCACATAAAAACGCTCAGCCAGATCCGCCTTGCGGGCAAAGATCCCGGCAAAGCTTTGCTGAACATGCTGGATTTCCTGAGGGTTCATCAATCCGCCTTTGCGCTGCGGCACCAATTACTCTGCCTCCGATCCTGCCTCCCAATACCTAAAGAAACATTTACGCCTTCAACCATACCCCGCAGCTGTCCCCGCGGGGACAACCCGGTGAAACGAAAAAACCCCCTGGCAGAACCAGGGGGCTGAAGCACTCGAACCTTGATCGCGGGATCAGTTGACCGCCGTGGCCTCGATCTCGGCGCGGTTCGGGCGGGAGGAGGAGATTTCGATCCGGCGTGGTTTCAGCGCCTCGGGCACTTCGCGGTGCAGATCGATATGCAGCATACCGTTTTCATGGCTGGCACCGGTCACGCGGACATGGTCGGCCAAGGTGAAACGGCGCTCAAAGGCGCGGGTGGCAATGCCCCGGTGCAGGAAGGAGCGGTCATCGCCGTCCTCGGCCTTTTTGGCGGTCACCACCAACGCGTTTTCCTTAACCTCGACATTCAGATCGTCTTCGGCAAAACCGGCAACCGCGATCGAAATGCGATAGCTGTCGGCGTCGGTCTTTTCGATATTATAGGGCGGGTAGCTGGACTGGGCGGCATCCGCGCTAAGGGCGCGGTCCATCAGGCTGGCGATCTGGTCGAAACCGATGGTGGCGCGGTGCAGCGGTGCAAAATCAAATGTACGCATAGTGTCATCCTCATTCATGAGCGATTTCAGGGCGCCTTCCCCGCAGGGACAGGCTGGTCTTTTCCGGGCCCCAATCAGCGGCGGCCCGGATAGACCTGAGATAAGAACGTAAAATGCGGCTTCAAGAGGGGGATCAGTCGCCCACAGTCACAAATTTCGCGCCACCCGCCGACGCGCCGCCGCCTACCCGGACGCGTTTAATCCGCCGGTCGGGCGCGGCCACCGGATTGCGGCGCAGCTGCGCCTTCAGTTCCGCCACCCGTTGCGGCAGTTTCATGCCGAACGCCACCTGCTTGCCGCGGTAATTGCCACCGCCGGAAACCAGCGCCAGGATTCGCCCGCGCCCGCCCACTTGCGAAAACACCGGCGCTCCGGAAGAGCCGAAAGTGACATTGCAGTCGATCATCAGCACGTCACCGCTTTCCCCCATCAGGTTGCACTGGCGTTGCCGCGACAGCGCCTCGGCGCGGCCCTGCCCATAAGATGTGACAGAGATATCGCTGCCGTATTCGCGTCCCGAATGCAGCGCAAAAGCATCTGCCTGACCGCTGAGCACCGGCGCAGTCAACCGGATCAGCGCCACGTCGTGACGGATGTTATTCAAATCAAGCCGTCCCCGCGGGTTGAACCCCGGATGCGCGGCGATCTGCAGCCCCCGGCGTTCGGCTATGGCAGTCCCGTCGCGCAAACCCGCGCGGAAAGTGATCTGCTCAGCCGCGCGCAAATTCCTGTTGCGGTCATAGACACAATGCGCTGCGGTCAGCACCAGTTCCGGTGCAATCAGCGTGCCGGTGCAAAAGCCCTGGCCGTTCAGCTCAAGCCGCCCGACGGCCTCCCAGCCCAGCAGGTCATCGCGGTCAGTCAAGCGCCGCAGACCGGTGCCCTGGGCCGTTGCCTGCCCAGCGTACGCCAGGGTGGCAACAGCCAGCATCAGTGCCCGCCAATTCATTGGCTGATGAACTTCGCACCGGAGGAGCTGCGCCCCTCCCCCACCTTCACCCGACCAACACCAGGCGGCAGGCGGCCACGGGTATTCACACCCGTCAGCTGCGCCTGCAGCAGGGTCAGTTCCTCGGCCAGGGCAGAACCAAGCGAGACCCGCTCGCCGCTGACCTCGGCCTTGGCGGAGATCACCGAGACAATCCGCGGGGTGCCGTCCTCGAAAGAGAATACCGGCGCGCCGGAGGAGCCGAAATCGACGTCGCAGGACATCACCAGCACGCCCTGCTGGCGCGCCATCACCGCGCAGACCTCTTGCAGCGACGGCGCCTCGGACCGGTCATGCGCATAAGAAACCACACCGATGCTGGCCCCCTTGCGCGGGCGCTCGTCGGTTTCAAAGGGTGTCACGGTGGTGTTGCGGATCGGGCGCTGCAATTGCAGCAGGGCAATGTCGTTGCGGACCCGGTCGGTCGACAGTTCGCCGTCATAGACATAGGAGGGATGTTCAACCGCCCGCCGCACGCTGCGGTAAGCCGAGGCGCGCCCGTTGCGCCAGCCGGCCAGGAATTCGATGGTGGCAGGGTCGATGCGCGCCTTGGTCTGGCTGTCATAAAGGCAATGGGCGGCGGTCAGCACCTGATCCGGCGCAATCAGCGCGCCGGTGCAAAACCCCTCGCCGTTCACATCAAGACGCCCGACCGCTTCCCATTTGCGGCCCGCATCCATTGTGTCCATCCGCTGCAAAAGGCTGTCCTGCGCCATCGCCGCCGCCGGCAGCACGGCTGCCAGAACCGCCAGAATCCATTGCCTCACATGTCTCTCCTCTTATCCACCGGTTGGGAGATTACGGGTCCGTTCAGGCAAAATTAGGGCAAATGCACAGTTTATGCAGCCCGATTCCTTTTGCGCGCTTTAACGCAGGACCGGCACCCCCGGCGCGCGTTTGCCCGGCGCCGTCAGCGCGGGCGGCTGCGGCCCGCCAGTTGCCCAGTCCAGCAGCTCCACCGTGTGCACAATAGGCAGTTCTGTGCCGGAACCGATCTGCATCATGCAGCCGATATTGCCCGCGGCGATCAGATCGGGCTGCTTGGCTTCCAGTGTCTTGACCTTGCGGGCCTTCAGTTCGGTGGAAATCTCCGGCTGCATCAGGTTGTAGGTGCCGGCCGATCCGCAGCACAGATGGCTGTCTGCGGGTTCCACCACCGTGAACCCTGCACGCCTCAAAAGCGTCTTGGGGTGTGTCTTGATCTGCTGGCCATGCTGCAGCGAACAGGCGGCGTGGTAGGCGACGGTCAGCCCCTTATCCGCACCCTCAGGGAACTCCAGCTGCATCAGCAGTTCAGTGATATCCATGGTGCGTTCCGACACCCGCGCAGCATCCGCGGCCAGCGGATCATTGCGGAACATATGGCCGTAATCCTTGACCGTGGTGCCGCAGCCCGAGGTGTTTATGACAATGGCATCCAGCCCCTGCCCGTCCATCTCCGCACCCCAGGCGTGGATGTTCTTTGCCGCCGTGGCGTGACTTTCGTCCTCGCGTCCCATGTGATGTGTCAGCGCGCCGCAGCAGCCCGCGCCTTTGGCCACCACCACCTCGCAGCCCAGCCGGGTCAGCAACCGGATGGTGGCGTCGTTGATATCGGTGTTCAGCGCCTTTTGCGCGCAGCCGGTCATCAGCGCCACCCGTTTCTTGCGGACTGCAGCAGCGGCAAAGCTTTGCGGATCGTCGTTGCGGCTGACCGGCGGGATGTGCCCCGGCGCCATATCCAGCATTGCCCTGAGCCGCGCATCCGGCATCAGCCCCTTCAAGGGTTTCGCCAGTTTCGCGCCAAACAGCGCCAGACGGAACCGGCCCGGATAAGGCAGGATCCGGGCCAGCAGCCAGCGCAGGGCGCGGTCGCTCCAGGGCCGGTCATAGTGTTTTTCGATATAGGCGCGGGCGTGGTCGACCAGATGCATGTAATGCACGCCCGAGGGACAGGTGGTCATGCAGGCCAGGCACGACAGGCAGCGGTCGATGTGCTTGACCGTCTTTTCGTCCGGCACCCGTGCGTTCTCCAGCATATCCTTGATCAGGTAAATGCGGCCGCGCGGGCTGTCCAGCTCATCACCCAGCACCTGGTATGTCGGGCAGGTCGCCGTGCAAAATCCGCAATGCACACAAGAGCGCAGGATCTCGTTGGCGCGCCGGGTGCCCGGGTCCCGCAGCTGCGCATCGGTAAAGGTGGTCTGCATGTGCTTATCCCATCAGTCCGGGGTTGAGGAGTCCCTTCGGGTCGAACTGGCGCCGCAGCCCCTCGGAGATTGCCGCGAGGGGGCCGGGCTGCGGCTGGAACACGCCAAGCCGCTTGCGGGTGTCCGCGCCGGCCCGCACCAGCGTGGCATGGCCCGGCACGCCGATGCGCGCGCGCAGATCAGTGCCCGCAGGCACCAGTGCCCAAATCAGCCCGCCGCCCCAGTCGAACTGCAGCGCCTCGGCCTGCAGCCGCGGTGCCAGCGCAACGGCATCGGAGGGTTTCACCGAAATCCGCCAAACATCGCCTGCCCGCCCGTGAAAGCCCGCGCCATCGCGGATGCCTTGCCACAGGCCGACGTCCTCGCTTTCGATCTGCGGACTGCCAAAGCCACCCAATTCCGATACCAGCTTGCGGCACCGGTAGGCCGCTGAGTCCGCAAACCCCTCGACCCGGACAAAGGCGGTTTGCTTCTCCGGATCATAGGCCGCGCCGGTCACGTCATAGGGGGACCCCAAAGCCGCGGACATCGCCGCCACCGCGGCAGCCAGATCAGCGCCCTCAATGGCAACTGTTGCCGACGCCTCGGCGCGCGGCAGCACCTTCATCGACACCTCGCTCAGCACTCCCAGGGTGCCATGGGCGCCGCACATCAGTTTCACCAGATCATAGCCGGTGACATTCTTCATCACCCGGCCGCCGTTCTTCACCGCTTGGCCGGAACCATCCACAAAGCGCACTCCCAGCAAGTGGTCCCGCGCCGCCCCCGCCTGGATGCGGCGGGGACCGGAGACGCCTGCGGCAATCACCCCGCCAATGGTCGGCTCGCCCACAGTGCCCAGCAGCCCGCGATGATCCATCGGCTCAAACGCCAGCTGCTGATTTTCCGCGGCCAGCAGTGCCTCGACCTCAGCCACCGGCGTGCCCGCCCGGACCACAAGCGTCAGCGCGCCGGGTTCATAAAGCTCCACGCCGGACAGGCCTCTGGTACTCAGCCCTTCGCCGTCAATGGCAAGCCCGCGGGTGCCGCCGCCCTGGACGCACAGCGGTCCGCTTGCTCCTGCTAGCATTTCGGCCAGTTCGGCCTCGCTCTGAGGTGTCAGCATCTTCATCTTTCCAAAAAATACTCTGGGGTTTGGGGCAAAGCCCCAATCATTCAGCCGCCTATGCCGCCGCCCGGCGGCCCTCGCTCACCGATAGCGGAAACACCTTGGCCGGATTGAGCAGCCACTTCGGGTCGAACACATCCTTGACCTTCAACTGCGCCTCAAGGTCCGCCGCCGTGTACTGATGCAGCATCAGATCGCGTTTTTCGATCCCGACCCCGTGCTCACCGGTCAAACAGCCGCCGGCCTCGACACAGAGTTTCAGGATCTCTGCCCCGAAAGCCTCGCAGGTTTCCAGATCGCCGGGCTTGTTGGCATCAAACAGGATCAGCGGGTGCATGTTGCCGTCCCCGGCATGGAACACATTCGCCACATCCAATCCGAACTCCTGGCTCATCTCACCAATGCGACGCAGCACAAACGGCAGCGAGGACACCGGGATAGTGCCATCGAGGCACATGTAGTCGTTGATCTGCCCCATCGCGCCAAAGGCCGACTTGCGGCCTAGCCAGATCCGGCCGGCCTCTTCCGCATCGCCGGCCTCGCGCAGCTCTACCGGATTGTGGGACCGGGCGATTTCAATTATCAGCCCCAGCTGGTGATCAATTTCCTCGGGACTGCCCTCGACCTCGACGATCAGCAGCGCCTCGCACATCGGGTAACCAGCCTTGGCAAAGGCCTCGCAGGCCTCGATACAGGGGCGGTCCATGAATTCGATCGCCACCGGCAAGACACCCGCTTTGATGATGTCCGAGACACAGGCACCGGCCACCTCATTGCTGTCATAGCCGATCAGCACCGGCCGCGCGCCTTCGGGCTTGCGCAGGATCCGCAGGGTGGCCTCTGTCACCACGCCCAGCTGGCCTTCGCTGCCGCAAATCACACCCAGGAGATCCAGCCCGCCTGCATCCAGATGCGCTCCGCCGATCTCCACCACGGTGCCGTCCATCATCACCATGGTGACGCCCAGCAGGTTGTTCGTCGTCACGCCATACTTAAGGCAATGCGCCCCGCCCGAGTTCATTGCGATATTACCGGCAATGGCACAGGCCAGCTGCGAGGACGGGTCGGGCGCATAGAAGAAGTCCTCCTCCTCCACCGCGCCGGAAACACTCAGGTTGGTGCGCCCGGTCTGAACCCGGATGATGCGGTTGCCGTAATCGGTTTCCAGAACCCCGTTCATACGCGCCACGCCAAGGATGACGCAATCCGCCGTCGGCAGCGCCCCGCCCGCCAGCGACGTGCCAGCACCGCGCGGCACTACCGGCACGCCTTCCGCGTGGCAGATCCGCAGAATGTCCGAGACCTCCTGCGTGCTCCGCGGCAGCACCGCCAGCAGCGGCGGGCATTTATAGGCCGTCAGCGCGTCGCATTCATAAGCGCGGGTCTCCGCCGCGTCCTGAATCACCGCATCATCAGGCAGCACAGCCAGCAACCGCTCGGCAAGCCGCGCTTTGCGGGCCAGAATGGCGGGGTTCGGGGATGGCATCTCCATGGCGCTCTCCTATTTGGTAAAGTAATATTACCAATTACGCCACCTGGCAAGAGACGGATTGCCGCGCCAGGATCAGCCCCCTAGTGTCGGGCCATGATCTGGACCGCCCGCCTTGCGCAATTCTCCCTGTTCGACCTTGCGGCTCTCGCCCTGCTGATTGCAGGCTGGCTGTGGATCGGCTGGCGGATCGAGAACCCGCCTGCGGGGCGGCCCTCGGTGTCCTGGCTGATGGCGGATTTCCGGCGCGACTGGATGAAACAGATGGTCGAACGCGATCCGCGGATCTTTGATGCGCAGCTGGCGGGCAACCTGCGCCAGGCCACGGCCTTCTTTGCCTCTGCCGCGATGATAGCGATTGGCGGCGGGCTGGCCCTGATCGGCAATACCGAGCAGCTTGCCGGAGTGGCCGAAGACCTGATCCAGGACAGCGCCCCGGCCTTTGTCTGGGAGGTTAAGATCCTGGTGGTGCTGCTGTTTCTATCAAATGCGTTTTTGAAATTTGTCTGGTCGCACCGGCTGTTCGGCTATTGTGCGGTGCTGATGGCCGCAGTGCCGAATGACCGCAAGGATCCGCTTGCCTACCCCCGCGCCGCGCAGGCCGCCGAAATCAGCATCACCGCCGCGCGCAGCTTCAACCGCGGCATGCGGGCGACGTATTTTGCGCTGGCTGCCGTGGCCTGGCTGGCGGGCGCGCTGCCGCTGGCAGGCGCCGCGGTGATCACCTTTGCGGTGCTGTACCGGCGGGAATTTGCCTCGCACTCCCGCACAATCCTGCTGCGCATCCCGCCAATCAGCAAAGGGGACACAGTTTCGTGACTGCACCTCTTCCGGGCGCGCGGCTAAGGTAGCGCCATGAAACAGACCCTTGCCGTCTTCGTACTCTGCTCCATCGCGATTCCTGCCTTTGCGGAAGAGCCGGTGATCGAAAATGCAACAGCCCGTCAATCCGGCGGCGGCCGGACGGTCAGCGTCACTCTTTCCCACCCCGATACCGGCTGGGATCACTATGCCGACGGCTGGCGGGTGCTGGACATGGCGGGCAAGGAGCTGGGCCTGCGCGTGCTGGCGCATCCGCATGAACACGAACAGCCTTTTACCCGGTCTCTCAACGGCGTGCAGATCCCGGATCGCACTACCCAAGTTCAAATTCAGGCCCGCTGCCTGGTGGACGGGTGGAGCCAGGACACATACGTCCTCACTCTGCCCTGATCTTCATCTTTCTGAAAATACTCGCGCCGCAGGCGCATTCAGACCCTATGGTACGGGCTGCCCGCCAGAATGGTTGCGGCGCGGTAGATCTGCTCGGCCAGCATCACCCGCACCAGCATATGCGGCCAGACCATCTTGCCAAAGGAGATCGAGAAATCGGCCTCGGCCCGCAAGCCGGGATCAATCCCGTCTGCCCCGCCGATAATCAGCGCCAGATCCTGACGGCCGCTGTCGCGCCAGCCTGCCAGCCTGCCCGCAAAATCCGGGGAAGAGATCACCTTGCCGCGCTCGTCCAGGGTGCAGATCACCGCGCCCTTGGGCAAGGCCTTGCGCAGCAATGCTGCCTCAGCCGCCATGCCGCCATTCTTCTTGTCCTCAATCTCCACCACCCGCGCAGGCCCCAGGCCCAGCGCGCGGCCGGTCCGGTCGAACCGGGCAATATAGTCGTCGATGAGGGATTTTTCAGGGCCAGCCCGCAACCGGCCGGCCGCACAGATATGCAGTCGCATGAAATTCCAAAAGCAATCCGGCCCGCACCCAGGCGCGGGCCTGCATCAAATCAGCCTTGGATCAGCCCTCGGCAGCCGGGGTTGACGGGGCTGCCGCAGTGCCTGTGGGCATCCACATCTTCTCGAGCTGATAAAACTCGCGCACTTCCGGGCGGAAGATATGGACAATCACATCACCGGTGTCGATCAGAACCCAGTCGCCGGTATCCTTGCCTTCGACCTTGCAGCCAAGCTGGTATTCCTGTTTGAGCCGGTCGGTCAGCTTTTCAGCCATGGCGGCAACCTGGCGGGTGGAGCGGCCCGAGGCCAGCACCATGTAATCGCCGATCGCCGTCTTGCCGCGCAGGTCGATCTGCACCACATCTTCGGCTTTGTCATCGCTGAGTGAGGAGAGAATCCGCTCCAGCAGCTGTTCGCTGGTGGGCTGGGACTGGGAAGCCATCACGGCTGCCCCATTGACAGCGGCATCCGCCGCTTGAGGTACGGGTGACAGGACAGAGTCCTCCTTGCAACGCGCCGCCAAGCCCCGGCGCCGGGCCTATTAATAATGTAGCAACCAGATGGTGAATTTTCAATGAAACCCCGCTCCGGCGATGCAAGCCCTGTGCTTTATCCCTCATTTCCGGCAGGTGCAACCCTGACCGGCAGCGGGTCGTTCAGCATCCGCACTTCGCGCTGCGGGAAGGGGATCGAGATGTTTTCGGCCTGGAACGCATCCCACAGCGCCAGATAGACATTGCCGCGGATATTGGTGAGGCCGCCAGTGGGATCGTCGATCCAGATTCTGAGAACATAATCAACGCTGCTGTCGCCAAAACCGGTGATATGGCAGACCGGCTTTTTGCCGCCTGCGCTCAGCACTCTGTTCACTCCCAAGGCCGCCTGTATTGCGATCTTGCGCACCTTGTGCGGGTCGTCGCCGTAACCGGTGCCGAACGTCAGATCCAGCCGCACGAATTTATCGGAATGCGACCAGTTCACCACCTGCGAGGTGATCAGGTCCTCATTAGGAATCAGGTATTCCCGGCCATCGCGGGTCACGACCGAGACATAGCGCGCACCCAGCGCGTTGATCCAGCCGAAGGTGTCTCCGAGACTGATCACATCGCCCGGCTTGATCGACTTGTCCAACAGGATGATGAGACCCGACACCAGATTCGACACCACTTTTTGCAGGCCGAAACCAAGACCCACACCAATGGCGCCGGACAGCACTGCCAGCCCGGTCAGGTCGATGCCGATGGCCTTAAGGCCAATGAAGAACGCACCGCCGAACAGCAGGATCTGCGCCATCTTGGCGCCCAGCACCTGCATTGACGGGGAGATATCGGCGTTGCCGCGGATACGGTTGGCCGCCACCGATGAAATCACCCGCGCCAGCGTCAGCATGACGCCAAGAATGACCGCCGCCTGAACCACCAGATAGAGCGAGATCCTAAGGTCGCCGAATTCGATGGCGACGCCGTCCAGCAGATGAATTGCCTCTTGGGTGATGCCCAGAATACGCAGGGTGATCCAGGTCCAGGCGCCGTATTTCACCAGGTTCCGCAGCAAGGGATTGCCGACCAGTCTGGTCGCAAATGAGACAATCAGCCAGGCCAGCGACAGGTTGCCGATCAGCTCCAGCAGCCGCGAGCGGCTGGGCCAGGTCGCCTCCTGCATGATCAGCACCACCAGCCAGATCAGCAGCACAAACAGGATGCCGCGGATCCGTTTGTGCAGCACCAGCCCCACCCGCATCCGCCAGCGCGGCCAGCCCTCGCGCCCGCGCAGCCAGTCATGGAACGCGCTGCCCAACGGCTTGGCGATCAGGGCGGCCAGCACGAACACCGCCAGTGCAATGCCAACCTGATAGGCGTTCCAAGGCCTTAGCAGAAGCTCGCCCCCCTGCATCAGCAAGTCCCAGATCTGCTGCCCGAATTCCAGCGCGTCGGCGGTGCTTTCCGCGATTGCGTCCTTTGGCAGGGTCTGCTCTTCCGGCTCCATCACGCCCCCTTTTTTTTCCGCCAGTGTGCCGCTCCTGAATGCTTTGATCAAGAACAGACAAGGGCGGCGCCCGGCCGTGGGCAGACGGCACGGCGGTTTGATGTATCTGCCGCCTGCATCACCCCGGCGTTAGAACGAATCTTGATTGCCGGCCCTTGCGGATGTATCTGACAGCCATGACCCTCGTATTGGCGCAAAAGATAGAACTGCAAGACCGCGCACGGCTGCGCGAACGGTTCTATGGCGCCGCCCGCACGGTCCTGGCGCGCCTATAAGGCCGTTGCCCAGCCCAAAGCCAGCATACCCAAATACATACGGGAGTGGACCCATGTCCCCCAAAACACTCTATGACAAAATCTGGGATGCGCATGTTGCGCATGAAGCCGAGGATGGCACCAGCCTGCTTTATATCGACCGCCACCTGGTCCACGAAGTGACCAGCCCGCAGGCGTTCGAAGGCCTGCGCATGGCCGGCCGCGGCGTGCATGCCCCGGACAAAACCATCGCGGTGCCGGACCACAACGTGCCGACCACGCTCGACCGTGCCAAAGGCATTGAGAACGAGGAAAGCCGCATCCAGGTTGAGGCGCTCGACAAGAACGCCCGCGAATTCGGCGTGCATTACTACCCGGTGGATGACGTCCGCCAGGGCATTGTGCATATCGTTGGCCCGGAACAGGGCTGGACCCTGCCCGGCATGACCGTGGTCTGCGGCGACAGCCACACTGCTACTCACGGTGCATTCGGCGCGCTGGCGCATGGCATCGGCACCTCCGAGGTCGAGCATGTGCTGGCCACCCAGACGCTGATCCAGAAAAAGTCCAAGAACATGAAGGTGGAGATCACCGGCAAGCTGAAGCCGGGCGTAACCGCCAAGGACATCACCCTTGCCGTGATCGGCGAGACCGGCACCGCCGGCGGCACCGGCTATGTGATTGAGTATTGCGGCGAAGCAATCCGGGATCTGTCGATGGAAGGCCGCATGACGGTCTGCAACATGGCGATCGAGGGCGGCGCCCGTGCCGGCCTGATCGCCCCGGACCAGACCACCTATGATTATGTCAAAGGCCGCCCGCACGCCCCCAAAGGCGCCCAGTGGGAAGCTGCGCTGACCTGGTGGAAGACCCTGTTCACCGATGAAGGCGCTCATTTCGACAAGGTTGTCACCCTGAAGGGCGAAGACATCCAGCCGGTTGTGACCTGGGGCACCAGCCCTGAGGACGTGCTGCCGATCACCGGTGTGGTGCCCGCACCTGAGGATTTCACCGGCGGCAAGGTTGAGGCGGCCCGCCGTTCGATTGAATACATGGGCCTGACCCCCGGTCAGAAACTGACCGACATCGAGATCGACACCGTATTCATCGGTTCCTGCACCAACGGCCGCATCGAAGACCTGCGCGCTGTGGCCGAGGTGGTGAAGGGCAAGAAGATCAAGGACGGCATGCGCGCCATGATCGTTCCCGGATCCGGCCTGGTGCGTGCCCAGGCCGAAGAAGAAGGCCTGGCCGGGATCTTTGAGGCTGCCGGTTTCGAGTGGCGTCTTGCGGGTTGCTCCATGTGCCTGGCGATGAACCCTGACCAGCTGTCCGAGGGCGAGCGCTGCGCCGCAACCTCGAACCGGAACTTCGAGGGCCGTCAGGGTTACAAGGGCCGCACCCATCTGGTGTCGCCAGCCATGGCAGCCGCCGCTGCACTGACCGGCAAGCTGACCGATGTGCGTGAGCTGATCTGAGCCTAAGGGGGCACCGATGCCGTCCAGCCCTTCCCTTCCCGCAGTCGCAAGCCTGTGGATCGGTGACAGCCTGAACTGGCTGCACGAGCTGTCTTTGGCCAGTTTCGTGCAGCGCGGCCACGAGGTTGTGCTGTTCCACACCGGGCCTGCGGCGCCGCCGGTGCCGCCAGGTGTCCGCACCTGCCCGGCAGCGGAAATCTGGGACCCCGTCCAGGCGGGGCACGGGGAGGCGCCTGCGTCTATGCTGTCGGATCTGTTCCGCCTGTATCTGCTGAAACAGACGGAGATGATCTGGATTGACACAGATATGCTTTGCTGTCGGCCGTTGCCGGACGTGGACTATCACGTGGGCTATGAGCCGACACGCTCGATCAACGGCGCGGTGCTGCGGCTGCCGAAAGGCTCCGCAACGCTGAACCATCTGCTGGACTGGTTTGAAGATCCCGAATGGGTGCCGCCCTGGCTGGGCCGCAAAATCCGCAAGGAGGTGGAGGCCGCTCCGCCCGGCAAGCGGCTGCTGGCAGCCTTTGAACTGCAGCGCCCGTCGCTTGGCCCCCGGGCGCTGGACTACACGCTGAACCTGACCGGCGAGGTAGAACACGTCCGCGAACCGGAGGTGTTCTACCCGATCCGCGGCGTTCTGACCGACGTGCTGTTCAGCGGCCACTGCCAGGAAGACGGCTGGCTCACCGAAAATACGCTGGCCGTTCATCTCTATGCATCCATGGTGCGCCGCTACCACAAGACGCACCGGCCCGAAAAACACAGCTTCATCGCACGCCACGCGCAGGAGATCGGTTTTGATCTCAGCGGCCTGAAGCACCAGAAACAAGGAAACGAGTAATGGAAAAATTCCAGAAACTGCAGGGTATCGCCGCCCCGATGCCACTGGTGAACATCGACACCGACATGATCATCCCCAAGGTGTTCCTGAAATCCATTCAGCGCACCGGCTTCGGCAAGAACCTGTTCGACGAGATGCGCTATAACCGCGACGGCACCGAGATCGAGGATTTCGTGCTGAACAAACCGCAGTACCGGGACGCTGAGATTCTGGTGGCGGGCGACAACTTCGGCTGCGGTTCCTCGCGCGAACACGCGCCCTGGGCAATTGCCGATTTCGGCATCAAATGCATCGTTTCGACGTCTTTTGCCGACATCTTCTTCAACAACAGCTTCAAGAACGGGATCCTGCCGATCGTGCTGCCGCAGGAACAGGTCGACCTTCTGATGGCCGATGCGGAAAAAGGCGCCAACGCCCGCATGACCGTGGACCTGGAAGCGCAGGAGATCACCACCTCGGACGGCGAAGTGATCTCTTTTGAAGTGGATGCCTTCAAAAAGCACTGCCTGCTGAACGGTCTGGACGATATCGGCCTGACGATGGAAAAAGCGGACGCCATCAAGACATTTGAAGACAAGACCGCGCAGGCCCGCCCCTGGGTCTGACCCTGGGTCTGCCCCCCGCATTCTGCCAAAAACACTTCAGAGCCGCCCGGCCCGGGCGGCTCTTCTATTTTCGCCCGCCAGATTCGCGCCGCATTCCCGCCGCAATTCAGCTCTGATCCTTTCGTTGTGTTCCCCCGGCTCTCTTCCACTGCATCTGGTAGGCGGCCCCCACCCCATTTGTTCCTCAACAAAACCCTGATGCAATCGGGCACCAGTGCCGCGGTGAAAGTGGCCCCTGCCCTGCCGCCGGACCTTGAGCGGAAAGCCGCCGCCCGGCAACAATAGGGCAAAAATGAGGCAGAGCGCCCTGGGCCATTCCCGGGGGGCTTCAATTCTGGACCCAGAGGCGAAAACGCCCGTTCCAGTTTGAAGGGATTGAGAGACGTGTTTGCACGCATCACAGGCGCGGCGTTCCGCGGCATATTGGTGGCTATGCTGTTTGCCATGCCGACGCTGATCCTTCCGGCATCGGCCACCGAGTCGCCGGAAATCATCCTGTTCATTGCGCTCCTGGGGTCGGCCCTGGCCTTCACCGAATACAACTCGCACTTCCCCAGCTTTGTGGAATTCCGCAATGCGCCGCCGATCAACCGGATGCGCTTTGCCGCCTGTGCTGCGTCTGTCGGCGCGCTGAGCCTGCTGGCGGCCCATCCGCTGGAGCCGACCGGGCTGACCGCGCTGATCCACCGTCTTGGCGGCTGGCTGGGCGGACAGCTGGATTTTGCCTATTCGCCGGTGCAGCTGACGGTGCTGATGCTGCCGCCGCAGGTCCCGGAAGCCACAATGCTGATGGTGCGCGATGCCGCCGGACTGGTTTATGCGATCGCGGGCGCCGCGATTGCCGGATTTGCGCTGGTGATCCGTGTCGGCCACTGGCCCGTCGGCAGCGGCGCTTTCAATGTCTGGGTCAACCTGCCGCTGTTCGACCCCACCACTGGCGGCGATGTGGTGCAGCGGCTGCAGCGCGACGCGCGGGTCAATATCATCGGCGGCGTGCTGCTGCCGTTTGCCCTGCCCGCCGCGGCCAAACTGGCCTCGGGCCTGGTC
Organism: Leisingera sp. MMG026; assembly: GCF_021654205.1. Lineage (NCBI taxonomy): Bacteria > Pseudomonadati > Pseudomonadota > Alphaproteobacteria > Rhodobacterales > Roseobacteraceae > Leisingera > Leisingera sp. MMG026. The sequence continues at coordinate 73,287 of NZ_JAKFZM010000022.1, forward strand.
GATCCCGGAATTCTGGCAGCCCCGCATATGCTGATCTGGGTGATCAGCGCCTGGGCGCTGGTGCCTGCCTCGATGATCATGCGCGGCATGGCCATGCAGCGCATCGCCGGGCTGATCATGCACAAACGGCGCGCCGCCGGCAGCGCCGCGGACGAGGCGCTGCAAACCGCATGAGGCGGCTGGCGGCGAGCCTCCTTCTTCTGATCCTTGCCGCCGGAGCAGGCCAGGCCGGCACCCTGCGCATCGCAACCTTCAACACAGAGCTGTCGCGGGACGGGCCCGGCCTGCTACTGCGCGACATTGAGCGCGGCGGCGATCCGCAAATTGCCGCGGTGGTAGAGGTGATCTCTGCCGTACAGCCGGATGTGCTGGCACTGCAGGAGATTGATTGGGACTACGAAGGCCGCAGCCTTGCCGCCCTGGCCGGGCTGCTGGCAGAGGCCGGTGCCGCCTATCCTTACCGTGTTTTCCTGCAGCCTAATACCGGACTGCCGCCCCCGGCCCTGCTGGACATGGACGGCAATGGCAGGACCGGCGGGCCGCGTGACAATCAGGGCTATGGCCGGTTTCGCGGCCAGGGCGGTATTGCGCTTTTGTCACGGCTGCCGGTTGATCGCGGCGGTATCCGCGACTTTTCGGCCCTGCTGTGGCAGGACCTGCCCGGCGCGCTGCTGCCTGAACACCCGGACGGGCGCCCGTTTCCCTCCAGCGAGGTGCAGAAGGTGCAGCGCCTGTCTGCCACCGCGCATTGGCTGGTGCCGCTGGAATTGCCCGGCGGCGGCCAGCTGAACGTGATGACATTCCACGCTGCGCCGCCAGTGTTTGACGGGCCGGAAGACCGTAACGGGCGGCGCAACCGCGATGAAATCCGCCTGTGGCAGCTGCTGCTGGATGGCCGTCTGGGCGCCGCACCCCAAGCGCCCTTTGTGATTGCCGGTGACGCCAATCTCGACCCCGAACGCGGTGAAGGCCGCAAGGACGCCATCCGCAATCTGCTGGGCGATCCCCGGCTGCAGGACCCGCAGCCGCTCGGCCCGCAAGCCGGAACTGCAACCGTGGAGTGGCAGGGCGCCGGGCGGATGCGGGTGGATTATGTGTTGCCCTCTGCCGGGCTGACCGTCACCGGCAGCGGCATTGTCTGGCCGGATGCTCCGGGTACAGCAGCCGCCATTGCCAGCCGCCACCGGCTGGTTTGGGCCGATATCGCGCTGGACTAGGGCCAGGACCCGGCCCGGCCTGCGCGAATCCCAACCAAACCCCTTTAATTTCAGGGCCTATTGTTGACCCTGCCCCGCTGTCCCGCTACGCCCTTGCCAGCTGTTTTTAGGAGGACTCCCATGCCCAACCCATCGATTTTGATTCTGCCCGGCGACGGGATCGGCCCCGAAGTCATGGCCGAAGTGCGCAAGATCATCTCCTGGTTCGGCGGCAAGCGCGGCCTGCAGTTCGATGTGAGCGAGGATCTGGTCGGCGGCGCGGCCTATGACAAGCATGGGCTACCGCTGGCGGATGAAACCATGGCCAAGGCCCAGGAGGCCGACGCTGTTCTGCTCGGCGCCGTGGGCGGCCCGGCCTATGACGATCTGGATTTCTCGGTAAAGCCCGAGCGCGGCCTGTTGCGTCTGCGCAAGGAAATGGACCTTTATTCCAACCTGCGCCCGGCGCAGTGCTTTGACGCGCTGGCAGATTTCTCCTCGCTTAAGAAGGACATCGTGGCCGGCCTCGACATCATGATCGTGCGCGAGCTGACCTCGGGCGTCTATTTCGGCGAGCCGCGCGGCATTTTTGAAGAAGGCAACGAGCGCGTCGGCATCAACACCCAGCGCTACACCGAGAGCGAGATCGAACGCGCCGCCCGCTCCGCGTTTGAGCTGGCGATGCGCCGGGGCAAAAAGGTCTGCTCGATGGAGAAGGCCAATGTGATGGAAAGCGGCATTCTGTGGCGTGAAGTGGTGACCCGTGTCTCGGCTGACTACCCCGAGGTTGAGCTGAGCCATATGTACGCTGACAACGGTGCGATGCAGCTGGTGCGCGCGCCCAAACAGTTCGACGTGATCCTGACCGACAACCTGTTCGGCGACATCCTGTCCGACTGTGCGGCGATGCTGACCGGCTCGCTTGGCATGCTGCCTTCTGCGTCGCTTGGCGCACCGATGGAAAACGGCCGCCCCAAGGCGTTGTACGAACCGGTGCACGGCTCCGCCCCCGACATCACCGGTCAGGGCAAGGCCAACCCGATCGCCTGCATCCTGAGCTTTGCGATGGCGTTGCGCTACAGCTTCGATCAGGGCGCCGAGGCCGACCGCCTGGAAGCCGCGGTTGAGAAGGTGCTGGCCGACGGCGTGCGCACTGCCGACCTGCTGGGTGAAGACGGCGTGGAGCCGGTTTCCACCAGCCAGATGGGCGATGCCGTGCTTGCCGCCTTGGAGGCAAGCCTCTGATATTGAGGCAGGTCCAAGCACGTTTCAAAGCCCCGCCTGACCGTCAGCGCGGGGCTTTTTTTATGCCCCTCCCATGATCGCGCAGGCCCCTTTGGCGCCCGCAAAAAGAATTCCTGAAAACCACAGCTTTCTACGGAATCGCCCTTGTCAAACCCCGCCCCCTGAGCTATTTCGCCCTCCACGGTCGGAGCGTAGCTCAGCCTGGTAGAGCACTGTCTTCGGGAGGCAGGGGCCGGAGGTTCGAATCCTCTCGCTCCGACCAATAAAACAAGGCGCCTTAGGGCGTCTTTTTTATTTCCAGCAGATCGGCCGCAACGCTATTCGCGACGTTTCATGCGGTGGATGTGCGCATATTGTTGCCGAGGCGCGTCAAATTTTCCAACCCATGATCCCGGCGGCGTTCTTAACCGCATCCGGACTGCAGGAACGGCAGGCATTCTCCACGGTCTCTCGGTCTGGGAAGAGCAATTTCGGGGCGTTTTCCCCGAGCAATGCCACGCAAGATTCGCTGAAAACTGACCCCGGAGGTGCTGGCTTACACTGCGCCTTTGCCCGATTACTGACCATAAGCGCTTGTAAAGGAACAGATATTCCCAAAGTGCATAGCTCCAATGTGCAGGTTGCATACCCTATGCGATATCGGCATTTCACAGACGCCGCGCCACCGGATAGCGTTCACGCCATAATCACAGGGGAGTATGCCTAATGACGAAATTTGTCAGAAGCCTGGCGGCCGCAGCCGTTGTGGCGGCGATGGCACCGGTTGCCTATGCCGAGACCACAGTGCGCGTTGCCTATGACGCTGACCCGGTTTCACTGGATCCGCATGAACAGCTGTCCGGCGGCACGCTGCAGCTGTCGCACATGGTCTTTGACCCGCTGGTGCGCTGGACCCAGGACCTGCAGTTCGAACCGCGCCTGGCCGAAAGCTGGGAACAGATCGACGGCACCACTATGCGCTTCAAGCTGCGCAGCGGCGTCACCTTCCACAGCGGCAACGCGCTGACCGCCAAGGACGTGGACTGGACCTTTGACCGGCTGAAGGAAAGCGACGACTTCAAAGCGATTTTCGCGCCCTTCACCGATGTTGAAGTTGTCGATGAGATGACCTTCGACCTCAAAACCTCGGAGCCTTATCCGCTGGTCCTGCACACCGCGACCTACATCTTTCCGATGGACAGCGCCTATTATTCCGGCACCACTGCCGACGGCAAGGAAAAGGCCGAGATCGTCAAGCACGGCGACAGCTTTGCCTCCCGCAATGTATCCGGCACCGGACCGTTCATTGTTTCCGAGCGTGAACAGGGCGTGCGCGTGGTGTTCGACCGCTACGCCGATTACTGGGATGCAGATGCCGGCAACGTCGACAAGATCGTGCTGACCCCGATCAAGGAAGACCCGACCCGGGTGGCCGCGCTGCTGTCCGGCGATGTTGATTTCATCGCACCGGTTCCGCCGACCGACCTGAAGCGCGTGGCGGATGCCCAGGGTGTTGACCTGATCACCATGCCCGGCACCCGCATCATCACCTTCCAGATGAACCAGAACCGGGTTGAGGCCTTCAAGGACGCCCGCGTCCGCAAGGCGATCGACTATGCGGTGAACAACTCCGGCATCGTCGACCGTATCATGCGCGGCTTCGGCACTGTTGGCGCACAGGCCAGCCCGGCCGGCTACCTGGGCTACAGCGAGGATTTCGCACCGCGCTTTGACCTGGAGAAAGCCAAGTCGCTGATGGCTGAGGCAGGTTATGCCGACGGCTTCTCGATCACCATGATGGCGCCGAACAACCGCTATGTGAACGACGACAAGATCGCACAAGCGGTGGCCTCGATGCTGGCGCAGATCAACATCAAAGTGGATCTGCAGACCATGCCCAAGGCGCAGTACTGGCCGACGTTTGACGAGCGCGCAGCGGACATGATGATGATCGGCTGGCACGCGGATACCGAAGATTCCGCCAATTTCCACCAGTTCCTGACCGCCTGCCCGGACGAAGCAACCGGCAATGGCCAGTACAATTCCGGCAACTACTGCAACCCGGAAGCCGACGCGCTGATGAACGCCGCCAACGCGGAAACAGACCCGGCCAAGCGTACGGAACTGCTGCAGAAGCTGGAAGGCATCCTGTATGATGAGGCCGCGTTTATTCCGCTGCACTGGCAGAACCTGGCATGGGGCGCCAAGTCCGGCATGAACGCAGGCGACATCGTGAATGCGCTGAACTTCCCCTATTTCGGCGACCTGATCGTCGAAACCGGCAGCTAAGCCGTTGATCTGACCCGGGCCGGTCTCCTCCGGCCGGCCCGGGCTACCAATACAACAAGCGGCCGCCAAAGCCGTGTATGCAGAACCCGCGGTTCCCTTGAACACGGTGTTTTACGCTGTAACCAAACTCTACAAAGGTCAGGACGATGTTTGCCTATCTCGCCAAGCGAGTGATCCAGGCGATTGCCGTGATGTTCGTCATCTCGCTGATTGCCTTTGCCATCCAGGGCAACCTGGGCGACCCGCTGCGCGAGCTGGTCGGGCAGTCGGTCTCGGAAGAAGTACGTCAGCAGCTGCGCGATGAGCTGGGTCTGAACGACAGCTTTGTGACGCAATACCTGCGGTTTGCGGGCAATGCGCTGCAGGGCGATCTGGGCACCTCCTATTTCTTCAAGGAGCCGGCGCTGGACGTGATCCTGAAGAAGCTGCCGGCAACGCTGGAGCTGGTGTTCGGCGCGACGCTGATCATCGTCGGCTTCTCAGTGCCGCTGGGTGTCTATACCGCAATCAAACCCAATTCGATCCTGAGCCGTATTATCATGGGCCTGTCGATCATCGGCATTTCGATCCCGGTGTTCCTGACAGCGATCCTGATGATCTTTGTGTTCTCGGTGGAATACGGCTGGCTGCCCTCCTACGGGCGCGGTGATACCGTGCAGGTCTGGGGCTATTGGCAAACCAACTTTGCCACTGCCGATGGCTGGCTTCACATCATCCTGCCGTCGATTGCGCTGGCCTCGATCATGCTGCCGTTGTTTGTCCGCCTGATCCGGGCCGAGATGATGGAAGTGCTGCAATCCGAATACGTCAAATACGCCAAGGCAAAGGGCATCAGCCCGTGGCGGATCTATTTTGTCCATGCCTTGAAGAACACGCTGCTGCCGGTGATTACCGTGGGCGGGGTGCAGATCGGCACTATGGTGGCCTATACCATCCTGACCGAGACAGTGTTCCAGTGGCCGGGCATGGGCTTCATGTTCCTTGAGGCCGTGAACCGTGTCGATACCCCGCTGATCGTGGCTTATCTGATTGTTGTCGGCTTCATCTTTGTGGTCACCAACACCATTGTCGATCTGATCTATGGCCTGGTGAACCCGACCGTGAATATTGCGAGGATGGGCGCATGAGCACCGAAACGCTTTCCCCGAAATCCGAACCGTCGCGCTGGTCCAAGGCCTGGAATTCCAACATGGGCTACAGTTTCCGCCGCAACCCGGTGGCGATGGTCAGCATGATCATCTTCCTGGTGATTGCCGGAGCTGCCTTTCTGGCCCCGCTAATCGCGCCCTTTGACCCATACGATCCGGGGTCCATTGATATCATGAACTCGGAGTATCCGCCGGCCTGGGTCAGCGGTTCACTGCCTGAATTCATGCTGGGCACCGATGATCAGGGCCGCGATCTGTGGTCGACCATCCTGTATGGCACCCGGCTGTCGCTGCTGATCGGTATCTGCGCGGTTGCGCTGCAGGCCTTTCTGGGCATCTCCATCGGGCTGGTGGCCGGCTATGTCGGCGGCCGCCTGGACAGCCTGCTGATGCGGCTGGCAGACATCCAGCTGTCGTTCTCGACCCTGATGGTGGCGATCATCTTTCTGGCCGTGACCCAGGCGATGTTCGGGACTGATACCTTCAACCGCTATGCTGTCGTGTTCCTGATTGCCGTCATTGGGGTCGCGGAATGGCCGCAATATGCCCGCACCGTGCGCGCCACCGTGCTGGCCGAGAAGAAAAAGGAATATGTCGACAGCGCCCGCGTGCTGGGTTTTGGCCCGCTGCGGATCATGGTGCGGCACATCCTGCCGAACTCGCTGTCGCCGATCTTTGTGATCTCTACCGTGCAGGTCGCCAATGCGATCATCTCCGAGGCCTCGCTCAGCTTCCTGGGGCTGGGGATGCCACCCAGCCAGCCGTCGCTGGGCTCGCTGATTTCCTCGGGGTTTGATTACATCTTCTCGGGCAGCTGGTGGATCACCGCCATCCCCGGCGTGGTGCTGGTGGTTCTGGTCCTGGTCATTAATCTGCTGGGCGACTGGATGCGCGATGTCCTGAACCCGAAACTCTACAAGGGGTAACGCGATGAGCCTTCTTTCCGTTCGCGACCTGACCGTGAAATTCGCCATGCGCGACGAGACGGTCACAGCCCTCAACGGCATTTCCTTTGATCTGGCCAAGGGCGAGCGCCTGGGCATCGTCGGCGAAAGCGGCGCCGGCAAGTCGATCACCGGGTTTTCGCTGATGAACCTGCTCAGCCGCCCCGGTTACATCGACAATGGCCAGATCCTGTTCGATGGCGATGACGTCGTGCAGATGAACGACAAGCGCCTGCGCACCATGCGCGGCAACCGGATGGCGATGATCTTTCAGGATCCGATGGTGACGCTGAACCCGGTGCTGACCATCGGCCAGCAGATGGTTGAAACCCTGCTGGCGCACCGCAAGCTGAGCCGCGAAGAAGCGCGCCAGATCGCCATCGTCAAGCTGCGCGAAGTTTATATTCCGTCGCCGGAAGAACGTTTGGAACAATACCCGCACGAGCTGTCGGGCGGCATGCGCCAGCGGATCATCATTGCAATTGCGCTGCTGCTTGATCCGCAGCTGATCATCGCGGATGAACCCACGACGGCGCTGGATGTGACCATCCAGGCCGACATCATGGAGCTGCTGCTGGAGCTGTGCCAGTCGAACCAGGTGGGGCTGATCCTGATCACCCACGATCTGGGCGTGGTCAGCCAGATGACCGAGCGCACGCTGGTCATGTATGCCGGCCGCATCATCGAGGCGGGGCGCACGCGGGAAATCATCAATGATCCGCAGCACCCCTATACCCAGGGTCTGATCAACGCGCTGCCGCAGCAGACCGTGCCCGGCCAGCGGCTTAAGCAAATCCCCGGCAACATGCCGGGCCTTGCCAATGCACCCGCAGGCTGTGCCTTTAATCCGCGTTGCAAATACGCCACCGACCTATGCCGCAGCCGGGTGCCGGAAACCGTGCAATACGGCGAGGTCGAAGTGGCCTGCCACGAGGTGCAGCGCCTGCACAGCGACGAAGACCGTAAGGAGGCACGGGCATGAAAGACGCAAAGACTGACCGCCCGCTGCTGCAGATCAAGAACCTGGAAAAACGGTTCGATCTGGATCAGGGCTTCCTTGAGACGCTGAAGTTCAAACAGGGCAAGATCGTGCGGGAAAGCCGTGCGGTCCATGCGGTGAACAATGTCTCGCTGGAGGTGGGCCGCGGCGAGGCGCTGTGTGTGGTCGGCGAATCGGGCTGCGGGAAATCCACTGTGGCGCGGCTGGTGGCGGGCCTGCTGACCCCCACCGCAGGTGAAATCCATTATGACGGCCAGCGCATTGATGACCTGTCGCGCGGCGCTATGCAGCCCCTGCGCAAGAAGATCCAGATGATCTTCCAGAACCCCTATGCCTCGCTCAACCCGCGCATGACCATCCGGCAGGCGCTGGAGGAACCGGTGCGCCATCACAACCCCGGCGCCTCGGCGGCCGAGGTGCGCGACAAGGTGACCGAGGTGATGCTGTCGGTGGGGGTCGATCCCAGCTGGGCCAAGCGCTACCCGCATGAATTCTCCGGCGGCCAGCGCCAGCGGATCGCCATTGCCCGCGCCCTGACGGTGGACCCGGAATTCATCATCGCGGATGAGCCGATCAGCGCACTGGACGTGTCGATCCAGGCGCAGGTGCTGAACCTGATGCTGGAGGCCAAGGAAAGCCGTGGCCTTACCTATCTGTTCATCACCCACGACCTGAGCGTGGTAGAGCATTTCGGCACCCGTGTTGCGGTTCTGTACCTTGGGTCGGTTTGCGAGGTTGCGGACACGGCAACGCTGTTCTCCAACCCGAAACACCCCTATACTCGGGCCTTGCTGTCCGCAGTGCCGCAGCTGAAGGATGACCGGCCGAACCACATCCGCCTCAAGGGCGAGATCCCGACGCCGATCAATCTGCCGCAAGGCTGTCCCTTCCAAAGCCGCTGCGCCTTTGCGGACGCACGATGCAAAAGTGAACAGCCAAAAGCCATTCACCAGCCCGATGGCAGCACCGTTGCTTGCCATGCTGTCGAGGAAGACAGGCTGGATGCGGTGGCCGCCGGTTAAGACGGGACACCCAGTTGGACATCATCTGGCTTAAGGATTTCGAAGCTTTGGTCGCGTGCAAGAACTTCTCGCGCGCGGCCGAGGAACGCAATGTCAGCCAGCCGGCCTTCTCCCGCCGCATCCGGGCGCTGGAGAATGAGATCGGCGTGCGGCTGATCAACCGCGAAACCCTGCCGCTGACCCTGACCCCGGCGGGCGAGGTGTTCCTGTCCCAGTCCCGCATCATGCTGCGCACCTACGAGGAAACCATCGAACGCTGCCAGACGATTGATGCCGCGGGCGAAAACGTGATCCGCTTTGCCGCCTCGCAGTCGCTTTACATGACGCATTACAAGACGCTGATCGCGCCCCTGGCCAGCGAGGGCGGGGTGGATACCGACCTCAATTCCACCTCCTGGGCCGCCGACCAGTTTGTCAGCGCGCTGCAGCAGGGCTATTGCGACGTGATCCTGACCTACTGGCATCCGTCAATGGATTTCCTTGGGCCCCTGGAAGTCGCCAACTTCGAGCATCTGACCCTGTCCACCGACCGATATGTGCCGGTTTCCCGCACAACCCCTGACGGCGTGCCGGAATTTTCCTTTCCCAAAGGCGGCAAGGACGCGGTGCCGCTGTTGTCTTATGGCGCAGTCTCGGCGCTGCGCTCGGTTCAGGAATTCGCACTGGCACAGCTGTTGCCCGGCCAGAAGGTCTTTGTGGTCAACCAGAACGCGTTGGCCAACAGTGTCAAGGCGATGATCCAAGAGGGCTTTGGCATGGGCTGGCTGCCCCTCAGCCTGTGCCGTGAGGAAATCAAGCAGGGGCGCTTTGCGGTGGTGGACGACCGGCTGGCCACCGATCTGGAAATCCGCCTTTACCGCGATCCGCGCAGCACCAAGCCGACGTTGGATGTTCTGTGGAAAAAGCTGCATATGTCCGCGCTGGAAACGGTTTGACCCTCATTACCCCGGAAACCTTAAGCACCGCTTCAAAACAATAAAATCGCCCTACGGAGCCTTGTTTTATTGGCCGGAGCGAGAGAGTTCGAACCTTCAGTCCCTGCCTTGAGTAGCCCCACTTGAGTGGTTCAAATTGAAAGTTAGTGCATGGTTGGCCTT